>JAKQLT010000060.1 GCA_029567025.1 Candidatus Omnitrophota bacterium
ATGGTTTTAACCGCTGTTTCGCCAGCACGTAAAACATATTTAACCATTTCATCGACGGACAAATCTTTTGTCGTTGAAACAAGCGCCTCTAAAATAAAACTTAAAACTTCCTCATTTTTTCCGCCTAATACATGCGCGTGATGATAATACGCAGAAATACCTTTTAAGCCCAAAATTAAAAGCTGACGAAGCGAACGTACATCTTCATTGGAATCCACAAGAACGCCAATGGTTTTTGCCTTTTCAGAAAAACCACTTTCCGAAACATTCCACGTTGCCGCGTCATGTAAATTTTTTGGAAGTTTAGCGCCTATTTTTGTTTTAAGCGCGTCACGTCTTTGTAAAGCTTCCTTAATAAGTAAGGTAATACGATCATTATCAAAATTCGCATTTGTAATCGTCGCAAAAAGCGCTTGAGTAATAAAATCTCCACTCGAAGAGTATGAAATTTTCCCTTCCTTCGCAATAAACTCTAAAATCGCAATTCCTTTTAATGTATAAATTAAAAGATCCTGCAAATTAGCAGTTGGCTCTTCTTTCCCGCACACGCCTTTAAATGTGCAGCCTGTGTTTTTAACTGTTTCTTGACATTGAAAACAAAACATAATAAAACCTCCTTCAATGAGCACTTAAGTTACAGCAGTTTTAGCAATGTAACTTAATCGTGCGAATTTACCCCTTTGTTTTCTTACAAAGGGGTTGAATTAATATTACTCATCGATTTTTGTCATCCCTGCGAAAGCAGGGATCTCCCTCTTTTGACAGCCGTTTCGTCATCACAAGAGATTCCTGAACATTTCTAAATAAAAATCAAAGAAGTCAGGAATGACACCTAAAAAATTACAAATATCAAATTATTATTTATATAATCTTTCCATCCAATGAAATCGTATATTCTCTGACGGAAATGTGTTTCTGGCTTCGCTCTAAAGCTTTTTCAACCAGCGTTAATGTGCCTGAACAACACGGCACTTCCATATGAACAACCGAAACGCTTTTAATATTATTATAAGAAAAAATTTCTTTTAACTTTTCTAAATAAACCTCGTGCGCATTATCTAATTTCGGACAAAAAATAATTAAAATTTTCCCTTTTAAAAATCGCGCGTGAAAATTAGCAAACGCAAACGGCACACAATCCGCCGCCACCACAAGTTCTGCGTCTTTAAAATAGGGCGCGTGTGGATTTAATAAATGAAGCTGTATCGGCCATTGGCTAAGCTGTGAAGACACATCAACAGATGCCGCAGAACCCTCTTGTGAAGAAGAACGAAAATCCATTATTTTTGAGCCCGGACAACCGCCGGCACCATGATGATTCTGATGCGATTCGTGAGCCATATTTACAACGATTCCTTTCTCTTTTAAAACCTCAAGGGCTTGGTTATAATAATCTTCTTGTCCATGATCTTTTAGATGTTTTAAATGTGCATTGATAACGTTCGGCCCTTCTTTAATAATATTTTCCATAGTTTTTCGTTCATCATAGGCCACGGCCTCGCGCTCCTCAATCGTTATTGCGCCCTCAGGGCAATTTCCAATACACGCGCCTAAGCCATCACAATATAATTCTCCGACGAGCTTTGCTTTTCCGTCAATAAGCTTAAGCGCGCCTTCCGGGCAACCTTGCGTGCAGATGCCGCAACCATTACATTTATGTTCATCAATTTTAATAATCTGTCGTTTCATTTTTTATCCTTTTAATAAAGTGCCGATTGTCACATCTTTCATATAATCACGCGCGTATTGTTCAAGAGCCTTAATTTTCTTATGCAAAGGACATGTTTTTCTGTTTTTGCAAACTTTATTGCGAAACATACATTCCGCTAACGTAAGCGGGCCTTGAAAAATTTTTATTAAGTCTAAAAGAAATATTTTCTCAATCGGCTTAGCCAAATTAAATCCGCCGCCAACGCCTTTCACAGAATTGAGAATGCCTTCTTTCTGTAAAATTTGTAAAATCTTTCTTAAAAAAGGACGCGGCAGTTTCAATTCTTCTTCGAGCTCCGCCGTTGAAACAAGTTCTTTATCCGATTGCGCGATAAAAATAATAGCCCGTAAAGCATAATCCGTATCTCTATTAATTAAATTCATGCCTAAATGATACCATACAAGTATCATTTGTCAAGAAAAAAATATGAGGCTTTTTTCACAGGGCTCCCTACTCCATTTTACCCTGACACAAGTTAAAACTTTTGTGAGTAAAGCCTCCTCTCATTACCACGATAAAAGCAGGAGCTTTTACGGGGTTAATTCGTGCTTATGCGTTGCGTCTTTTAAAATTGTTTTCCGCAACTTATGTGCTCATTAAAAAACCCTGCCTGGGATGAAGCATCCCAAGCAGGGGCAAGATTTTACTAACCTTTGAAAGTTAGTAAAGGGGGAAACTTATAACAAATTCACAACACCAACGGCCGGCTTAATATCCAAAATAATTGGAATAAGCCCGTCAATACGGATATTTTCCAAATCCTGCTGATCTAACGGCAACACCATGCCATTGCCGTCGCGCTTGATTTGCATATTCAAATTCGCCGCGTTAAAATCAATACCACCAACTGGCGTTTCTTTTCCAATCATGGCGCTATCTAAATCATTAGCTATAGCACGTAACCTATCTAAAACATCTTCCTCGGCTTTTCCCCAAACAAGATTCGAATCCTCCTTATTCTGATTATAACCCTCTAAAACCTTTTCAATAGAATTTCGCATAAAATTTGCTAATTCTTGAGGATCTGCAATAGATAAAATTCTTGAATTATAAACATTCTCAAAAGATCTAATCAGAATACTCTTCTTTTCGTTCTCCGGATTAGAAAAATAAGCACTTAATAATTTCTCTATTGCATTACTTGCTTCATTCACTTTCTCAATCCTATCTTCTCTTTC
>JAKQLT010000064.1 GCA_029567025.1 Candidatus Omnitrophota bacterium
CCTTAGTCTGATCATACGCTTTGGGCTCTAATAATCCTTCTTTGATGCCTTGACTGACAAGCGGAGCCATCGCATGATAACGAAGCCCTCCCGCATGAATAGGGGCTGGAATAAATCGATGGCCTAATGTCATCATGGCTAACATCGGCGTCATTCCTGCCACATCTCCGAAATCATACCAAAATTTCCCTCGCGTCATTTTAGGGCATGACGCAGATTCAATAGGCATAATTTTTATTTTTTTTCCATGAATTTTATCGCAGACAAAAGGAAAAGATATTCCGGCAAAATTACTGCCTCCTCCCGCGCAACCAATAACAACATCAACTTTTTTCTCTTTAACCATTTCTAATTGTTTCTTTGCTTCTAATCCTATAATGGTTTGATGTAAAAGGACATGATTCAAGACGCTTCCTAAAGAATATCGCGTTTTTCCATTTTTATCGCTTACCGCGTCCTCGACCGCTTCGCTGATGGCGATTCCTAAACTGCCCGGAGTATTAGGAAATTCTTTTAAAATATCTCGTCCCGCTTTTGTAAAAGGCGATGGACTTGGGATGCATTTCGCCCCCCAAACCTGCATCATGGTTTTTCGAAATGGCTTTTGATCAAAACTGACACGGACCATATAAACTTTACAATCAAGCCCGACAAGCTGACAAGCAAATGAAAGCGCGCATCCCCATTGCCCTGCGCCTGTTTCTGTGGTTAATTTTTTAATACCAAATTTTTTGTTATACCAAGCCTGTGGGATAGCCGTATTTGTTTTATGGCTTCCGGCCGGGCTCACGCTTTCATCTTTATAATAAATACGGGCCGGTGTCTTTAAATATTCTTCCAAAAATTTTGCGCGGCGTAACGGCGTTGGCCTCCAGCGATACAGGATTTCTAAAATCTCTTCTGGAATATTGATCCAACGTTTTGAGCTTATTTCTTGCTCTATAAGATTATCCGGAAAAACAGGTTTTAACATGTCTGGCGAAATCGGTTTTCCTCCAGGGCCTAAAGGGGGAAGCGGCGCGTGAGGCAAATCTGCGGCTAAATTGTACCATTGTCTGGGAATATCTTTATCGCTTAAATAAATTTTCATAACATCTCCTTCATAGTTAATGAACAGTTGCTTCGTTTCATTTTGAGCAAGGTGTAAATTGTTTTCTTTATTAGCGTATGCACGATTGTAATAGCTTTTAAATAAAATTTCAAGAAAGAGTTCTTGTAATTTTTTACAAACAAAACAACCTCAGAGAATAGAAAAATCTCTGAGGTTTGCATAGCCCCCTTAAAATCAGCTTAACTTTTTACTAAATTTGTTTTTTGTTCTTCTTCTTTTAATCCTAATAATGAAAAAATATTTTGAATCGGTTTAATATTAATAATTATTGGAGAAAATCCTTCCACTTGAATATTTTCAAATTTCTTCATAACGTCAGGATTAAATTCAAATTGAAAACCGCCTTCGCTCTTATTCTTTAAATTAATTTCATTTAAATCAATCCCGCCGACTTCTTGTTTTTTTGTTATCATCGCGCGGTCGCCTGATGATTGATGTGCATTAGCATAAATGGTCTCGGAAGATTCTTCTCCATAAGAATGTCTTCCGGAGAAATGATAAATATCTTTTTGCAAAACTCGATCTAACTCTCTCATTTTCTTTTTTATTTCTTCTATCCTTTTACCAATGGTCTTTGCCTCTCGTTTTTTATCCACCATTTTGGAAAGAAGATTTTCTTTTTTCTGAAGATCCGTCAAGGTATGGTTTAAAGCACTATAACGGTGACTCAAGGTTTTTATCCTTCCTTCCTCGTTTGAATCAATATTCGAAACCATGGCCTTATCGTAAAAAGAAAAAATATTTTTTGTTTCAATAAGGGCATTTTCAATGGAATCTGAGCCATGAATACGATTTTCTCCTTTGGGATCACCATTAAAATGTTCCCTGACAGCATCTATAACTTCTCTAAATTTTTCAACAGCATTTCCAGACGGAATGGTTTCTTCAATAAATAATGGCAATACTTCTCCGCGAATTATATAAGAAACAAGATCATTAAAAAATCTTTTTCCCTCATGAACTTTATAAAATTTCTCTGCCTGTTCTTTTGTCATTCTAAAAGACGGCCCCAAAGAGACTTTAAATCCACGCTCTTCAATAAAACCGATGATCTCTTCTGTCATTTTTAGCTCAAAAGCATCCGGTTTAAGCATAGAATAAGTTGCCTTTCCTAAAGTCACTTTTTCTAAAAATTCTTGTCGAAATGTTTTATTAATAATATTTGTAAAAAAAAGATTATGGGAGAATTCTGAAAGTTTTTCTCCTCGAACAATCTCAATCTCCTCAAACTGATCAATGACAATTTGAGAGATAAATCCCTGATTTTCTTTCGTAAAATTTTCAGTTACTTCATGAGCTTTTTCCGGCATATAAGCAATATCGAAATCATAGCCTTGAAGATAAAATTCTTTTACTTTTTCTAAAAGATCTTTTTGTCTGTCTAATGTAAAAGCGCTGAAAAATGCAGATTTATTTCTTACAGCATCAGCGCGAGCTTGTAATTTTTCAAGAAGAATTTCTTCCTCTTGTGCCGTTATAAGCGCGTTATCAGATCCTTCAGGGGAAATAGCGACTTGCAAAATTGATTGCGAGCCAGTATTTTCAAGAGCAGTCCTAACTTTTTCAGAAGAAACGACCGCCATAGCAAAATCCTTGTCAACAAACCCACCGGAAAAATATTTCTTCGGAATGATCTGTTTGTTCACAGCGTCGTATTCTTCCTTCATATAATTGTAAACGCCTTTTTGGTAAGCGTCCAGATAACGACCGTAGATTTCTTCTTTTGCCTTGGAATTATTTTGGTCAATTCCGGCCACCTTGTTCTTATCGATGTAAACTTTTGAGAGAATACTGTCACGGATTTTTTCTTTATACCATTTGGCTAATATTAAGGAATAATAGATTTGACGAAGCGGCGCAAAATTTTCGCCTTCATTAACTTCTTTTTCAATGGCCGGCAAGATAATTTGTTTGATGATAGACGTGGTCAATTTACTGTTATCAGCAGGCAGTTTTTTATTATCTTTTGAAATCTGAGATCGACTAATTTTATCCTTGGCAACTGCCAAGGGCTCCGCGCTTCTTGACAGCGCTTCGTATTCTTCTTCCAACATAACTTTAAGTTTTGCTTCCATGATATAAACCGTTGCGCCATGCTCATAAATTGTCGCACTTTCAGGCATAATCCAGACTTTATTAAATGTATCTGTCGGAATATCCATTGTCCCGAATTTAGTTTTTGCCTCTTGATAAATCTTTTCCCAAAATTTCTTGCCTAATTCCCCTTCCGGATGCATCAGGGTCGCGGTTAATTGCTTTAACAGATAATCTTGTGCTAATAAATTTTGTCCTAATTCTGTTTTACCTAAGGCATCGGGAATAATCCGGTCTTTTTCAACAGGTGATAAATTGACCCATAAATCATTTTTGGGAACTGTCATCGAAGCCAGAAAATAATTCACCAGCCGTTTTGATTCTTTTCTTAATTCTTCGCCGGATAGATTGCTGTTGCCACTATCCACGATAAAATCAAAACGAAACGGGTCATTCGTATAAAGCGTCATACCTTTTAAGATCGTTGGAGAGAAAACAGAAGATAAATTGACGACAGCTCCCGGCGTTGGCAAATTTAACATTTGCGCAAATCCTGGGGGGACAATTATGGAAAAAAGAAAGAAACACACAAGAAAAACGGAAATAATTTTTAAAGGCAAGCGCATGTTCTTTTTATTTAAGTTCTTTAACATATCAAAAAATCTCCTTTTCTTAATCTTGTGGGCAGAGATTGATAATATCTGATTTGATTTATCTTTTGTGGCTGGATTGATACAGAAGAAAATATCCCGTATCACGTTAAATCACAAAACCGATTTAAAGACAACTAAAATATGGAAAGATATAAACCATTTTATTAATTGTAGAAAAAATATAACATATAATATAAAAAAAACAAGGGCAGGAAAAATATAAAAATTTAATAAATAAAATCTTTTACATTAACTTCCGGATGATGATAGCGTTTGCGATTTTTAGTGAGTTTTCCCATTTGAATAGCTTCTTGGGGACACCACTGAAGGCAAGCCATGCATTGTTCACAATGATGAAGCCAAACCGGCTTCTGATTAACCATAACAATATCCGCGACAGGGCAAACTTTAGCACACGTTCCACATCCATTACAATTCTCTTCTGCAACAAACCACTTATCTTCTTCCATAATAGAAGGCATCCCTATTTTATAAATCGCATTACCCAAAAGATTAAACAAAAAGAAACTTTTTTCTATCTTTGAAATCTTGCGCTCGCGGATTATTTCGGCAATATGTTCAATACGTTTTTCCATAGCATCAAACATCTTTATTTGTTTTTCTTGAGAAATGGCACCATAAAGAGGCGTATAATTCCCTGGCATTTTGACACAAAACCCTGCGTTTAAACAACCTCCCGCTGACGCTATTTCTCTTTTCATTTGGCCTAAAGCATTCCCAGCGACGCCCCCATAAGTCGCCACAGCAAAAATATATTTATTTTGAAGGTCAGGACTCTTTTTTAATTGCGCCACAAATCGCGAAACAATAAGCGAAGCCAAAAACATAAACAGGAAAAATAATCCCAATACAATCCGTGTTAATGACGATGTTCTTATCCATGGCAGAAGAAATAGCCGTTAGCTCAACATCATTGAGCTTTTTTGCTAATCGTCGAGCGACAACCAAAGAATTCCCCGTCGAAGAGAAATAAAATAATTGTGTTCGAATATATCCTCCTTTTCCGTTTTTAAAAACTGCACGGTTTGTTTAGGGCAAATAGTCATCTTTAATATTTTGCAGGCTATAAAAAATGTTTGTTTTTATCTTAGGAATTTTGGCTTCAAGCTGTTTTAAAAGTTTTTTAAAAAACATCCGCGTTGTCATGTCCTTATGAGGGCATAAATATTCCTCAATAACAGGTATTTTTTCTTTTTTAACCATTTGAATAATTTGGTCTTCATGCACATACGCTAAAGGACGAATAATGGTTAATCGTCCTTTAAAAAGTTCTTGCTTCGGTTTCATCGTTGAGATTTCCGCCCGAAAAAACATATTCATTAAAACGGTTTCGATCATATCATCTAAATGATGCCCTAACGCGATTTTATTGAAACCCCATTTATCTGATAATTGAAAAAGAGCTTTACGACGATTCCAAGCGCACCAAAAACAGTTGATGTCTTCCATTTTCTTGTCTTTTAAAATGTCTATTTTTTCAAAATGAAAAGGGACATCTAAATCTTCACAGTATTTTTTTATTTTATCAATAGGAAAATGAGGAATACCGTAATCCACATGAACAGCTAAAATCTCAAAATCAACAGGAATAAACGATTGGCGATGTTTTAAAACTTTCACAAGACTTAGGCTGTCTTTTCCCCCGGACACAGCAATCATAACCTTATCGCCATCTTGTAACATCTGATAATCAAAAGTGGCTTCCCCGACCTTTCGCGAGACCGAAAGCATTTCTTTGCTTATTTTTTCTTTTTGATGATTTTTGCCCATAGAGAAAAATCAAAAAGGCGCTTAAGACTTTCTGAAAATCTTACGCGCCTTTTCTTTTTAAAAAACGACCTTACTCGGCAACAGGCTCTACGACTGTCTCAGGAACAACTTCTTGGACCATAACGCCTGCAACTTTTTTGTTGCCATCAGCATCAACGATGCATGTCACAGTCGCCATATCCCCTGCTTGTATATCAGAAAAAGCGACAATTTCGTTGCCTTTTTTAATTTCTGTTGCTGTAGAAATATCGAAATTTTCTTCCTTTTCGATATTTAATTCCGGATCAACAACATATTTTAGAACTAAAATTGAATTTTCAGCATCAAAAGAAACAACTTCACCTGAAATTTCTTCAACTTGTTCTGTCACTTCCGTAGCTTCTTCAACAACAGGTTCTTCTGCTATAGGAGCTTCAACAGCAATTGATTCTGCTTGTTCATCAGGCACAACGGCTTCTTGAGCCATGACAGGAAAAGCAATTAAAGCTATTCCTAAAACAAAAACGAAAGTTAAAAACAATTTACCATTTTTCATTTTTTCACCTCCTTTCAATAATGGGAATACGAAAGATTAATAAAACAAAAGATTTAAATCAACAAAACTTTTGCCATATTTTTTGAAACTTCTAAAAACCCCGGTGATTGAAGTTGTATGGTATTTTCTTTCCCTTGATTATCTTTAATAGTTATTTTTCCAGGGACCAAATTCGCTATCAATGGCGCATGATTTGCTAAAACACCTAAATAACCTGATTCGCCGGGAGCTATTAAAGAAAAAATTTCTCCGTCATAAAGAGTTTTTTCTTGTGAATAAATATTTAAACGAAACAGATGCGTCATTATTATTAAATGCCTTCTCTTTTTAAACGTTCGGCTTTTTCAACGGCTTCTTCTATGGTGCCTACCATATAAAAAGCTTGTTCAGGGAGAATATCATATTCTCCGGCTAAAATTCCTTTAAATCCTCTCACAGTATCTTCCAATTTGACATAACGTCCTTTCATACCCGTAAAATTTTCAGCCACAAAAAATGGTTGGGAAAAGAATCTTTGGATTTTGCGCGCGCGGGCAACTGTTAATTTATCTTCTAACGATAACTCATCAATGCCTAAAATGGAAATAATATCTCTTAAATCTTTATACCTCTGAAGAACCTTTTGAACCCCTAAAGCAACATCATAGTGTTCTTGTCCTAAAATACGCGGGTCAAGAATTCTTGAGGTAGAATCTAACGGATCTACTGCTGGATAAATAGCTAACTCAGCGATTTGACGAGACAAAACTATTTTTGCATCCAAATGGCCAAAAATTGTCACAACTGCGGGATCTGTCAAATCATCTGCCGGTACATAAACCGCTTGAACAGATGTTATCGCACCATTACGAGTTGTGGCGATTCTTTCCTCGAGTTGCGCAATTTCTGTGGCTAAATTGGGCTGATACCCAACAGCGGACGGCATGCGCCCCAAAAGAGTCGAGACTTCGGATCCTGCTTGAATATAGCGATAAACATTATCGACAAATAATAAAACATCTTTATGCTCTTCATCTCTAAAATATTCCGCCATAGTGATAGCAGACAATCCTACGCGTAAACGCGCTCCTGGAGATTCATTCATTTGGCCAAAAACAAGAACCGTTTTATCCGAAACACCCGATGCTTTTAATTCAAGCCAAAGCTCATTTCCTTCACGGGTACGCTCCCCGATGCCTCCAAAAATAGAAACACCGCCCAATTCTTGCGCAATATTACGCATCAATTCCATAACAACAACGGTTTTTCCAACTCCAGCGCCGCCGAATAATCCAATTTTTCCGCCTCGAGGAAATGGCCCTAAAAGATCAATAACTTTAAGACCTGTTTCTAAAACAGTGGTTATCGGCAATTGCTCTTTAAAAGAAGGCGAATCTTTATGGATGGCGGATCGCATTTCAGGATGCGGAACAGCCTCTTCTCCATCAATAGGGTGACCTAAAACATCAAATAATCGTCCTAATGTTTGTTCTCCAACAGGAACGGTAATAGGAGATCCTGTGTCTTCCACTTTCATCCCACGCACTAAACCATCAGTTAGCCCTAAAGCAATACAACGCACACGATTATTCCCAATAATTTGCGCGACTTCTAAAATAAGGTCAATGCCTTTATCTTGGTCTAAAATTTTAACGGCATTTAACAATTTCGGCACTTCATGTTCTGGATACTGGACATCGACAACAGGCCCAATAACTTGAATAATTTCTCCCCAACTCATAAGAATTATCCTTTCATAGCTTCTGCAGATGAAACAACCTCTAAAATTTGACTGGTAATAGTCGCCTGACGAATTTTATTGCGATATAAAATAAGCGATTCTAAAAGCTCTTTCGCGTTTTTTGTAGATTCGCTCATCGCTATTAAACGCGCGGCATGCTCTGACGCGAAAGCGTGCAATAAAACCATTTTTATTTTTCCTGCTAAATACTCAAAAATCAATTTATTTGCAATTTCTTTAGGCCCAGGGTCTAAAATATATTCTGTTTTTAAAGATGCGAGAGGACACGCGACATTCAGGAATTTTTCAAGAACAGAAATACGTCGAGACGGCGAAATATATTGCGTGTAAGCGAGATAGATTTCTCCGACGTCTTCAGACAAGAACATTTTTATTAATGTTTTTAATAATTTCATCGCGATCTCTTTAGAATAACGGCCGTGAAGATCTAATATATTTTCAACTGGAATAATGCCTTTTTTTATAAAATGGTTGAAACCTTTTTTACCAACAGTTACCAAAAAAACATTATCTTTCCCCCACTCTTGCATAAAACCATCTGCTTTACGCAAAACATTAAAATTATGTGAACCGCACAATCCGGTATCAGAAGTAAAAACACACAAGACTTTCTTAAGCGCATGCGGTTTAGATTCAAAAAAAGGATTGTCCTCAATTGTTATATTAGACAATAAAACGCCTAATAAGGATTCAACCGAAGAAAAATAACTTTTAAATCCGCTTAAAAGATTCTCTGTAGATTTTGACTTGGCCATAGCAACCATTTCAATGGCATGAGTCAATTTTTTTATGCTCTCTACAGCGCGAATTCTTGTGCGCACTTGTCTGAATGATAAGGATTGGATCATTTTTTAGAATGTCGGGCTAAGAATTCTTTTTTAAAAGAATCCGCAACTTCTTCGAGTTTTTTCATAAGTTCTTCACTTAAAACTTTTTTTGATTCTATTTCAATAGAAATCTGTGGAAAATCTGCATTAACATAAGCGTGAAATTCTTTTTCAAATAAAGCGATTTGATTCACAGGAATATCGTCTAAAAATCCTTGGGTCCCCACATAGATAATAAGAATTTGTTCGGCTAAAGATAATGGTTCATATTGTTTTTGTTTCAGGATTTCGACCATTCTCTCCCCGCGAGTCAATTGCGACTGTGTTGTTTTATCCAATTCAGATCCAAATTGCGTAAAAGTGACTAACTCGCGATATTGCGCTAAATCCATACGCAATTTTCCAGCGACCTGGCGCATCGCTTTAGGCTGGGCTTTGCCGCCTACACGAGAAACAGAAAACCCAATATTAACCGCTGGGCGAATGCCTGCGTAAAATAAATCGCTTTCAAGATAAATCTGCCCGTCGGTAATAGAAATGACATTCGTAGGAATATAGCTGGTAATATCTCCGGCCTGTGTTTCAATAATCGGAATCGCGGATAAAGACCCTCCGCCTAAGTCATTAGAAAGTTTTGCGGCACGTTCAAGAAGACGAGAATGTAAATAAAAAATATCCCCCGGATATGCCTCACGGCCCGGCGGACGTCGTAATAAAAGAGAAAGCTGACGATAAGCCTGCGCGTGTTTGGAAAGATCATCATAAATGATAAGCGCATGTTTCCCTGAAAACATCAATTCTTCTGCGATAGCGCAACCCGCATAAGGCGCGAGATATTGTAAAGAAGCGGACGCGCATGAAGAGGCGCTCACAATGGTCGTATATTCCATCGCCCCATATTTTTTTAATGTTTCGGCGACAGCCACAATGTTTGACATTTTCTGTCCAATCGCCACATAAACACAATAAACACCTTTCCCCTTTTGATTAATAATCGTATCAATCGCAATAGCAGTTTTCCCTGTTTGACGATCTCCAATAATAAGCTCCCGCTGACCACGACCGATAGGAATCATAGAGTCAACTGCTTTAATTCCTGTTTCTAACGGTTCGAAAACAGGCTGGCGCTCAACGATATTAGGCGCATTAACATGAAGAGCCCTAAATTTATCCGTATGAATTTCCCCTTTTCCATCAATAGGTTTTCCTAGAGTGTTAACCGTGCGGCCTAAAAGCGCTTCTCCAACGGGGATACGAACAATTTTTCCAGTTCTTTTGACTAAATCTCCTTCTTTGATATCCCGGTCAGGATTATCCGACCCGAAAATAACTGCGCCGACAGAATCCTCTTCCAAACTTAAAACCATTCCCATAATATTTTCGGAAAACTCAATGAGTTCTCCGACCATTACATCATCGAGCCCGTGAATACGCGCGATGGCATCCCCGACCTGAATAACAGTTCCAACGGATTCCACCGTTAAACGCGCGGTGTATTTTGACAATTCTTTTTTAATAATTGACGTTATTTCTTCAGGCCTAATATCCATATTAAAACACCTCGATTGCTCGTAATTTCTTTTTCACCTCATTAAGGCGATGTTTGATAGAGCCGTCTATAATTTTATTCTCAATGATAACTTGTATGCCGCCGCATAAATCCGTATCTAAATCAATATAAAACTGCATTTTTTTTCCCAACTTCTCTTGAAGTTTTCTTTCTATTTTTTGAATAAGATCATCATCTAAAAAAAATGTTGTTTTTAAAACAACATTTACAGTGTCTTCGTGTTCATAGGTCAGGCGAAGATAATCCGCGATATCTATAAAATATTCAATACGGTTTTTTTCAATTAAAAGTTTCAGAAAATTACACACATCCGGCGAAAAACTATTTTTCAGAATATCATCAATAAAGCGATTCTTTTCTACTGGGCTTATTTGTGGGCTTTTCAAAAAATTTTCAAATTCAGCATTTTCTTTAATAAGCCGTCGCAAAAGTTTCGTTTCTTTTAAAGCCGTTTCTAATCCAATGGTTGTTCTTGCCAAACCAATAAAGGCATCCGCGTATCTTTTAGAAATAATAGAACTTTTCATAATTAAGCCTGATCAAGTTTTTCTAAAAAATCAACAACGAGTTTTTTATCTTGCTCTTCTGTTAACTTTTGCTGGACAATTTCTTCTGTGGCCATAATTGTCAAATCCACGACTTCTTTTTTAAGGCGCATCCGCGCTTTGGCGATTTCAATTTCGATTCCGATTTTCGCGTCATCAACAAGCGCGCGCGCTGAGGCCTGTGCTTCTTTTTTTATTTCTTCCGCAGCTTTACGCCCTTCCTCTATCGATTCCCTTATTTTTTCTCTTCCATAAGCATGCACGGATTCTAATTTTTCTTCAAATTCATTTTTTAGGCTGGAAACTTCTTTTTTAACATCTTCTATTTTTTGAAAATCCGAGGCCATTTTCGCTTTTCGTTCATCTAAAAGTTTAAGAACCGGCTTCCATAAAAATGTTTTTAAGATAAAAAACAAAATCAAGAAGCTGAATATTTGCGCAATAATTTCAGGCCCGCTTAATAATTTAAGAAGTTCCATTTTTATTTTATATTTTTCCTAAAAAGTTAAAAACAACGACTAAAACATAAATGGTTAACGCTTCAATAAAAGCGCAACCTGTGGCCATATTGATCAAAATTTTTGTTGCGGCTTCCGGTTGTCGGCCCGTCGCATCCATCGCGGATGAAACGACCTTCCCAAGCCCTATGGCACAAGCCACACCAACAATCCCTAAAGATAGCGGAAGCGCCAAAGCTAACATTGTTTTATAATCCATTTTTTACTCCTCCTTTTTATTTAATAATTAATCTTCATGAACAAGAGCTAATGCGAAATAAATCGTCGTTAAAAGGCAAAAAACCAATGCTTGAACAATACCCGCAATCATACTAAGAAAAGAATTAAAAATAATTAATGGAACGCCTTGAAGTCCAAAACCAGAAAGGACGCCTAAAAGCATTTCATCACCCCAAATATTACTTCTTAAACGTAACGATAAACTGAATGGGCGGACAAACTCAGCCACAACATGTAAAAAAAACATTAAAAGAGGAATAATAATAGAAAAAGCAATAATGCCTTTTGGTTTTCCTAATAAATGATACGTATAGCCTTTAATGCCAAGTTGTTTTAAAGCCGTATATTGCAAATAAACAAAAACACAAATCGCTAAGGCCATTGTTGTGGACCAACTGGCAGAAGGAGATTTAAAAAAAGGCACTAATCCTATTAAATTCATAGAAAGAATATAAATAAAAAGCGTGCCGATAAAAGGCAC
>JAKQLT010000068.1 GCA_029567025.1 Candidatus Omnitrophota bacterium
TACGCGGGCTCAACCAAATTCGACCGCCCTCAAAAACGCAAGCGTTTTTGGGGCGCCCGAACTTCGCCAACGCGCGGGGCGTTATCTGAAAGTCGCCCGGCCGACGAGGGTTCTGTATTTCAAACTTCTAAATACGCGGCGCGCTCGGTTGCACCTCGCAGCGCCGCTAAAAAACAACTACATAATTTCAACTTTTACTTGACAACCCCGTAATTATATAATATAATAAAAAAACATACATATAAATTGAAATTTATTAAAATGATAAGTATATTCGTTCTGTGCTATGTTTTCATTATTTTTAACATCTTTTATGTTTCTTGGGTTTCTTTTTCTATGGCTCATAACCATATCGCAAGAAAATCTTTGAAACACATTTTTATTTCTTCAGTTAAACTTAACAAGTCGTGCTTTTATCGTTCATATATCAAGCTTTATTTAATACTTTCTTCAAAAAGAATAAATCTCAATGACTTTCGCTTTATTCTGTCAATTAAACAAAGTTATTATAATCGATTACCTTTAAACAAGCGCTTAATTTTAGCAAAAATAGCGTCTTAAAATTTTTGTTAATTAAAACGCTTTGTCATTAACATTATTTTAAAAATATAGGAGTGCCAATAATGTTTAAAAAAACCTTTATATCGTTAATAATCGTATTTTTGTTATCTTGTTGCGTTTTTGCTCAAACTTCGCAAACACTAACATTAAAGCCAGGATTCAATTTCATCAGCTTTACTGCCTCAATTTCATCAACTCCAGCGCAGTTAAAAACACAAAACCCGGTCATAGAAGATATTTATCTGTTCAGCGCGGCTGCCGGAAGTTTTTTAAGCGCAACCGAGGGCACGCTGTCAACGCTAGCCGCTGGTAAGGGTTATATAATAAAAAGCAACTCTGCTTCTGATACCGTTATTAGCATTCCAGGCGATGCCGTTCAAACAATCGGAAATATTAATTTAAAAACCGGTTTTAATCTTATAGGCTTTTCAAAAATACCTGCAACTACGCTATCATTTAGTTCGTTAATGAACGTATATTCAGCTATTAAAGGCATCTATAAATGGAGCCCAGCAGCAGGGAGCTTCATTCAAGTGGTAAGAGATAATAGCGGCGCAGTGGCACTTTTAGACGGCGCTGATCCTTCGTTTAAAGCCGGCGAGTCGTATTTTTTCAATATGGCCGAAGATACTAC
>JAKQLT010000104.1 GCA_029567025.1 Candidatus Omnitrophota bacterium
GTCGGATCGATCAGAGGACAATCGCCGGTGATCCTCATAACCACATCGGGCTTATAATTTTTTGCCGCCTGATAAAACCTATCCAGCACATCCTTTTCACTGCCACGAAAAACATCGAACCCCAATTTGCGCACAAAAATATCCAATGGATCGCTTTCTTTATCAACAGACGTAGCCAAGACGATATTATCGATTCTGTTCGCCAAACTTAAGCGTTCCAGAAGATATTGGATCATCGGTTTGCCGGAGATTTCTTTTAAAACCTTCCCGGGCAAACGCTCCGATGACATTCGGGCTTGGACAATCGCTAAGATCATGTCAACCTCTTGAATCCTGACGATGCCGGCTCGCCCTTTAGAGCTGCGCTTAATTTTTTCTTTGCCTGCAAAACAGACATTTTTATAAAAACCTCTGTTACGGCTTTTAAGTACTGTTCAACATGTTGTGAAGTATGTGCATGCATCGAATAAAATAAATTCGAAACTAAAAATCCTTTCTTCAACATTTCCTGAATGAAATACGCTTTCATGTGAGAATGTTCGGGTTCATCGAAAACAAAATGACTCAGCGGATAGATCCCGGATACTTTTATTTTCAATCCTGCTTTTTCCGCCGCTCGAACCCAGCCTTCCTGAACGCGCTTGCCGATATCCATCAAATGTTCGGCAACTTTTTTCTCTTGAAATTTTTTAATTGTCGCTAATGCCGCTGTCGGGCCAATTCTTTCAGTCCACATAGTACTACTAATAAAAGATACCTGTGCGGCTTCCATCACATCCGCACATCCGATAATCGCGGCAATCGGATATCCGTTTCCCAGAGCCTTTGAAAAAACTGCGATATCAGGATGGACACCAAATAATAAATGTGCGCCTCCTGTGTTCATTCGAAATCCTGACGATATTTCATCAAAAATTAAAATAGCGTTGGCTTTTTTTGCCAAGGCTTTAACTCCTTCCAAGAATCCTTTCTCAGGATAAACATTACGAATAGGCTCGATCACGATAGCCGCTAAACTTTCTTTATGTTCAATGACGATCTTTTCTAACTCCTCCAAATGATTGTATCGAAAGGGAAGCGTGGTGCCCCTCAGTGCTTTAGGAACCCCTATCGGGCTTAATCCAGGAAGAAGATGTTCTCCTAAAGCGTTTTCTGTTCCTAAATTAGCCGCTAAATACCAATCATGCCAACCATGATACCCGCAAATCGCTACTTTATCTTTTCCTGTAAAAGCGCGAGCAATGCGAACGGCAATCGCCATAGATTCTCCACCAGAACGCGCAAAACGCGCTTTTTTTGCCCATGGATGAAGCTGGCAAAGCTTTTTAGCCAATTCCACTTCTTCATAACAATTCAAAGATGAACTTGAACCATTCTCAACGGCCTTCTTTACCGCCGCATTAACATCTTTATCTGCATAACCTAAAACATTCGCACCTATTCCGCCAATACTCATATCTATATACTTCTTGCCATCTAAATCCCAAATATAAACACCTTGTGCTTGTTTATAATAAGCAGGCCAAACACCTAATGAAAATAACTCCGGGCGCTTAGATAATAATTGTGTGCCACCAGGAATAAGCATCTTCGCTCGATAATATAATCTCTGAGATTTACTCATTCTTATAATCCTCATTAACTTTCTCAACAACAATCCCATCAACAAAATGCCCTTCATAAAAAAAGCTGTTTTTAAAAATTCCTGCTTTCTGAAATCCAGCTTTTAGGAATGCCTTGTAAGATCCAACATTGTTCGATAATACTCCGGCATAAACTGTTTTTAATTTTAAAACAGAAAAGGCATGCTCTGTTACAAGAGCAATCGCTTCTTGACCCAACCCTTTTCCCCATAAATCTTTTTCCCCGATGATTAACCCAATATCTGCCCGTTTATGAATGGGGTGAATATTCCCTATTTTAATATTTCCGATATGGCGATCATTCTCTCTTAAAAAAATACCAAATAATTTATTTTTTGAATCCGACATAGCGCGAATATATTCTTTTAAATCTTGAATACTATACTTTCGCCCTTTACTCTCGGTAAAACGCATAACTTCTTCATCATTCATCCAGCGAATATAAGAAGAAAGGCTATCTTCTCCTGACAGAATTCTTAAATAAATCTTTTGACCTTGAATTTTCATATAAAGCCCTACTC
>JAKQLT010000105.1 GCA_029567025.1 Candidatus Omnitrophota bacterium
GACGCGCCATTTAAATAAATAACATGCTCTTTCATACCAGGCAAAGACGCTAAAGAGGTATGTTCAAAATCATAAGTTAATTCATCATAAACCTCATCACAAATAACCAAAAGCCCGTATTTCTTTACCACGCGCGCAATATCTTTTAATTCGTCTTTTGTGTAAGAAGCGCCCGTCGGATTACAAGGATAATTAAGCATCAACGCTTTAACGCCTTTTGTGATAGCTTTTTTAATCTGATCCGGCGTTATTTTAAAACCATTCGCAATGTCTGTTTTTAGAAAAATAGGCTGACCGCCGGCTAAAGACACAACCGGCCCATAAGAAACATAACACGGATCATGAATCAACACTTTATCCTGCGGATTAAGAATCGCACGGGCCGCTAAATCCAATCCTTCGCTCACGCCGACTGTAATTAAGATTTCTTCTTCGGGATCATAAGACAATCCGTGACGCTCTTTGAGAAAAGAAGCGATGCGTTGTCGCAATTCTTTTGTGCCCTTATTCGAAGTATAAGAAGTAAATCCTTGCTCTAAGGAATAAATCGCTTTTTCACGAATATGCCAAGGGCTAACAAAATCGGGCTCTCCCACGCCTAAAGAAATAACGTCTTTCATCCCTAACACAAGGTCGAAAAACGCCCTTATTCCCGACGGAGGCATCTGTTCAACAATTTTTGAAATTTTATAATCCATACGATTTTTTCTTTTTTCCAATCTCTAAAGAGAGATATTTAATCTTTTTCCTTCTTTCTTTTTCTTTAATATTTGTCCATCTTCTTTATATTTCTTCAAAAGAAAATGCGTCGCGGTACTGCGAACGTTTTCCATAGGCGATAATTTTAATGCCACAAAATTTGATACCGTTTGAATATTTTCGCCTTCCACAACCACTAAAAGATCATAAGTTCCAGAGACCAAATAACAACTTGTTACTTCCTGAAAGCTATAAATACGCTCCGCAATGTGATCAAATCCCACGTCTTTTTGCGGCGTGATGCTTACTTCAATCAAGGCGCGCACCGACGACGAATTGTCTTCTATCAAATCGCGATTTAACACTGTTTTATACTTAACAATAACGCCATCTTTCTCATATTTTTTTATACTTTTCTCAATATCGCTCGTTTTTTTACCCGTCATTTTTGATATTTCGGCTGGCGTAATCCGAGCGTCATTCTGTAAAATTTCTAATATATCATCCATCATATTCGCTCCTTTTTTAATAAAACCCTCTTCTATGAATAAGTGGTAATTATTGTATACGATTTCCTTTTAAAATGCCAATTTTTATCAATAGTATAACTTATGAATAAAAAGAATAATATTTTTTAGGCGGGCAATATTTTAATCATTCAATTCTCTTTTTCGCGTGATTTGTTCCATTTCGGCGCGTAAAGACTGATTGGCCTTATCGACTTCAATAACTTGTTTCATTAATTCTTGTTGGCGCTGACGAAAAGACGCCGACTGTTCAACCATCTTATCCAAATTTGCATATTCTTTTTCAACGCGCAGAACCTCATCTTCTAATTTTCGTTTCATCTCCGTTTTAAGCTTTAAAACGTCTTCAAAAGATTTATTCACGAATAATTGTTTTTTCTTAATTAAAGAAATCTCCTTATCGGACAATTCTTTCTGTACCTTAAAATTTTCAACTTGTTTCTTTAAAAAATCAACCTCACCTCTGATCTTTTTTGTCTTATCTGTAAAATAAGAAGAATCTTCTTCTAACCGTCGAATTTTTTGAAGCAATGTTTTTTCTTTTTCTAAATTCGCGCGTAAAGCCGCATTATAACGCGCTTTTTCTTCATCCTGCTTGCGTTTTTCCTCATTGAAACTAAACATTTTTGTTTTAAGATTCAGCGATAACTCTTCTTTCTGAAATTTAAGATCGGCTAACTGCATCTTAGCTAAACGTATTTTTTCTTCAACATCCAGCAATTGGCCTTTCAAATAAAAATGCTTGCTTTGTTTAATCAAAAGCTCATTCTCTATTTTTTCAGTTTCGGTCAATGCGAAAGAAGAATTTTTATAATCCTTATGCGATTGTTTCAGCGTCTCTAATTGCCTTTGAAAATTTTCAATAGCAAATTGATACTGCGAAACAGCATTTTTTTTATTGTCATAATCCACTTGCAACATCTGATATTGCCCGCGTAAACGCATATTCTCATCCCTTAAAGACGCGGCATTAACCTCTTGGGCTTGACGAACAGAGGATAAAGTTTCTTTTAACGCTGGCCTTTGAATCTCATATCGATTTTCTGTTTCTTCTAAGGCTTGGCTTATCAAATCCATACGGGATTGAGAAAAACACGGTTGGACACAAAAAAGAAAATAAAGAAAAATAATAGTTCTTTTTATAAATTTATTCATATTAATTGTATTGTAATGATTCTTATCTGCTCCAGCAAGAGCAAAAATGAATTTATTACTCGCGTTAATCATTCCTTATCAAAGAGTTAAAGCTCAATTATCAATCCTTTTCTTTGACGCAAGACATCGGCAAAATAAGAGCCGGCCGAAACGACATTTTTGTTCTTGTGATATTATCCAAACCAAAATCATCCATAACATTTAAAAATTTATATTTCTTTAATCGAATATCTTGGGCCAATTCCTTAAAAATAAACGTCGGCAGGCCTTTAAAAGATAAATCCGCGACTTCGCCAAAAACACAAAAAACATTTTTATTAATCTCAAAACCAAACGTGTAGGCCTTTATCTTTTTTTTTATTTTTACGACAAGGCCTCTAAACCCTAATTTTTCAGCATTTTTCAAAAGAACCTGATGCGCTTGTCGGCTGTCTTCAAGCATTTGATGAAAAATTTCATCCTCACTTATTTTTTTCCTTTCCTTTGCCCAAGCCTCATAAAGATCTAAACATTCACGCGCCATTGATTCTTTAAAAGGAAGAACACGCGCGTCATAATTTTTTATAAAAAAATTATAATCCGAGCGCTTGGATTTATAAGCATTTCCGCGTAGCTGCATAATATCCTCTTTTTTATAAAAATATTCATTTGCCTTATGATAGAAAGAATATTTTTTATCCGACAAAATAGCGCGAAACTTTTCGGAAATATTTTCAATACGAGCGACACGACTTTTACCATTCCTGCTTTTCATATAACAAAAACATTTTTCTATTGTCTTTTCTGTGACATTTTTTCCCAACGGCGGCAAATACATAAATGATCCTAAAGCATCTTTAGCAAAAATGCATAAATTCCCATTTATCATCTTAAAATCGAAATCGAAAAAATCCTTCCACGCAAAAATATTCACAAAAGAAAATACAGATAAATCCTCTTTCGCGTAAGGCAAATATTGTTCAACAATTTTTTTATATTTTAAAAGTTGTTTCGACATGATAAATCTTAAAGAGAAAAGAGCGTTTCTATTTCAGCTTGATAAGAAGAATAATCTTCGACGAGATATTCATTGTCTTTTAAAAAACCGATAAAATTCTTTTCCTTGAAAAATCCTTCTAATTTTTTGCGATAAATATCAAAATCCTTCATGTGAAGATTTTCTTGAATAAACGGGCAAGCCAAATGAACGCCCACAACGATCTTGTCCTCTTTCTTCTCAACCAAAAAAGGATAAAAAACGCACTGTAAAGGACGATTAAAATACTCGGAACATTTATTGGATTTTTCTTCTAAAAACTGACAATAAAAAACATCACGGATTTTCTTTGTCTTAACTCGGCCTTCGGATTCCCGAGGGCGCCAATCACTTTTTTCATCAAGAAACCGACAGCATCCTTGACAGGAAAGACAAATTTTTTGAGGGACAAATTGAGGAAAATCTTCAAACATTTTATTAACCTGACGAATTATTTAACCTTACTTCCAACTTTAACATCTTTTTCCGGCATTAAGATGGCGATGCCGTTTTCATCAGATGCGGCGAGTAACATTCCTTGAGACTCGACCCCGCGAATAACCGCCGGTTCTAAATTAGCCACAATAACAATTTTTTTTCCTATAAGTTCTTCTTTGCTGTAGCCTTTTCTAATTCCGGCCACCAATTGACGCAAATTTTCTTCTCCACAATCAATCTTTAAAACATATAATCTATCCGCATTCGGATGTTCTTCGACTTCTTTAATTTGGGCTATTTTTAATTCTATTTTTGCAAAATCGTCTATTATAATCATAGCATTTCTCTCCTTTTTAAAATAACAAAAACCGTATCAAATTAACATAGAACCGCATTTCATTCAAATAAAAATCATCTGAAAATCTTAAAGCCCTTCCCATTATTTTTTTCTGGATAACAAAAAAATCCCGCTTCTAAACGGGATTTTATATTCAACGGGGTCGACGAGATTTGAACTCGCGGTCTTCAGCGTGACAAGCTGACATGTTAACCAGACTACACTACGACCCCAAAAAATTTTATTTTTATTACTAAAGCTCAATAAGTCTAATATTGAAAACTTTATTTGTAAAGAAAAATTTTTCCTGATAAGAGCTGATCTTTCTGATTTCTAAGATTTTTAATTGACAATTAACCCCCTATCACTAAAATGCTTTTTATCCCAAAGTCATGACCTTTAACCCTTTTCAAAAAGGGCATCCAGACTTTTTAAAAGGAACGGTCATGCATCTCTTTTTCCAATTCGAAAAAAAACCTCTTTTTTTTACAAACCCTGAAATTATCATTTCTTGTTTTCATTCTTTAAAATTATCTTCGGCCTTTCAAGAAATCGAACAGCTAATGGATGCCGGCTATTATCTCGCTGGATTTTTATCGTATGAGGCGGGCTATTGTTTCGAAAAAAAACTTTATCAAAACAAAAAATACAATTTTCCTCTTTTACATTTTGGCGCGTTTAAAAAACCCTGCTCTTTTTACTTGCCGATTGGCTCAAAAACATTTTGCTTAAAAAATATAAAAACGAATATTTCCCAAACCCTCTACGCCAACGATATTGATGTTATTCGAGAGCATATTGAACTCGGCGACGTCTATCAAATCACCTACTGCCTCAAACAAAAATTTTCTTTTAAAGGAAATCCGCGCGCACTTTATCAAAAATTACTTCAAAATCAACCGGTTCCTTATCCGGCCTATATTGAAACTGATCAATTTAATATTCTCTCACTCTCGCCGGAACGTTTCTTTAAAAAAACGCATAATCATATTATTACAGAGCCGATGAAAGGAACATGGTTTCGCGGAAAAAATATTTTTAATGATATGAAAGAGCGCTGGCGTTTTCAATATGATACAAAAAATCGCGCGGAAAATGTGATGATCGCGGATTTATTAAGAAATGATTTAGGAAGAATTGGCAAACGCGTGCGCGCGCCTAAACTTTTTACCGTAACGCCTTATAAAACCCTTTTTCAGATGACATCCACCGTCACCGCAAAAATCCCTCACCATATTTCTTTTTATGAGCTTTTTGCCGCGCTTTTCCCGTCCGGATCTGTCACAGGCGCGCCTAAAATCCGCGCCATGGAAATTATTCGTGATATAGAACCCGAAGAACGAAAAATTTATACCGGCGCTATCGGCTATATAACGCCAGAGCGCAACTGTTATTTTAATATTCCTATCCGCAGTTTATTGATTGATAAAATTTCCGGACAAGGTGAAATGGGCGTTGGCGGCGGGATTGTTTGGGATTCAACCGCCGATGGAGAATGGAAGGAGGGAATACTTAAAAGCGCATTTTTAACTTCCTTAAATAACAAAGAGGAAGAAATATTTCCTTCCCCTTTGTCATTCCACAAAAACGAGTGATTCATTAATCAAACATTATTTCTTGCACTCGCATTCTTTACCACATTGGCCCTGGCCGCATCGACAGTCATCTTTCGTGCAACATTGGCCTTGGCAATTGCATGTTCCATCTTTACAACATTCTTCCTTAGAGCACGCGCATGCCTTTTTTACACAACAAGAGCGGTTATGCTGTTGTGCTGAAACACAACCGCTACTCAACAAGACAAACACAAGTAAAAATACAGCTAATAACGATTTTTTCATTATTATTCTCCTCTATATAAATAGTCTTCTTCATTTTAAAGAACTATTCTTTAAATTCTTAATAAAAATTAAAATAATAATTTTCTATGAAAGATTGGGTGGATGGAAAATATCCCGAGAAGAGATGCGAGAACAAACTGTCGTGGGCTTTGGAAAAACATAACCCACAACCATGAAATTAAATTCTATCTGATGCAGAGAAAAAAATGTTGGATTTGTTTGATACATAGGACAAGCACACGTCTTGACTGACTCATTGCAACACGAATGACAACAACAACACATTTGATCCGTTAAAGCATAAGAAAAATCAATGGCAAATCCCGATAGAAAAGCCACAATAAAAAAACAAATAATAAAATACTTTAATAGTATCTTTGTATTTTTCACGATTTAATTATACCCGATCTTTTTATTAATCACACATTTTTTAAGACTGAAAAAGCCACGTCGTTAAATAACGCTCACCGGTATCCGGTAAAATCACAACAATCATTTTTCCTTTATTCTCCGGACGCTTAGCGACTTCTAATGCCGCCCATAAGGCCGCGCCGCAAGAAATGCCGGCTAAAATCCCTTCTTCTTTGGCTAAACGACGGGAGGTTTCTCCCGCGTCTTCATGGCGCACGCGCATCACTTCATCGATAATATTTCTATTTAACACTTGCGGAATAAATCCAGCGCCAATCCCTTGAATTTTATGCACCCCAGGATTTCCACCGGACAAAACAGGCGAGGCCTCTGGCTCAACCGCAATCGCTTGAAAACCGGATTTACGTTTTTTTATCACTTCCGCAACCCCTGTAATTGTTCCACCGGTCCCGACGCCCGCAACGACAATATCAACTTGGCCTTCTGTATCATTCCAAATCTCCTCCGCAGTTGTTTTGCGATGAATTTCCGGATTCGCCGGATTATTAAATTGTTGCGGAATAAAGCTATTCGGCGTTGCTTTAGCTAATTCTTCCGCTTTTTCAACAGCGCCGCGCATACCTTTTGTTCCATCCGTTAAAACAAGTTCCGCGCCAAAAATCTTTAAAAGTTGACGGCGTTCCACACTCATCGTGTCCGGCATTGTTAAAATCAATTTATAACCTTTAGCCGCGCAACTAAACGCAAGAGCGACGCCTGTATTTCCGCTCGTCGGTTCGATAATCACGGAATCTTTATTTAACAATCCTTTTTTTTCCGCATCCTCGATCAAAGCAACACCAATACGATCTTTAACGCTTGAGCAAGGATTAAACGATTCCATTTTAACTAAAACAATCGCTTTATCATTTTCTACCATACGGTTTAATTTCACCAACGGCGTATGACCAACTGTTTTTGTAATATCCGAATATATTTTCATATTTATATCCTCAATGAGCGCCTGACTTACTGAACGTTAGCGAACGTCAAGTCAGCCGCGCGAATTGACTCTTATTCGACTGCGACCAAGCAGACGAATAAGAGTTTCCTTCTTTCTTTAAGTTTTTAATAAAGATTGTTCAATATCCGCGATAATATCATCGACGTGTTCGAGCCCTATAGACAAACGAATAAAATCAGGCGTCACGCCCGTTGCTAATTGTTCTTTTTCGGACAATTGCTGATGCGTGGTTGAAGCCGGATGAATCGCCAGACTTTTCGCATCGCCAATATTCGCTAAATGAGAAATTAATTCGAGCGAATTGATAAATTTCTTTCCGTCCTGAAGTCCGCCTTTAATGCCAAAGCCAATAATAGCGCCTGCGCCTTGGGGTAAATATTTCTTAACACGGCCTTTCTCCGGACTATTATCAAGGCCAGGATAGTTGACCCACGCTACTTTCGGATGTTTCTCTAAATATTGCGCGACACAAAGAGCGTTCTGACAATGCCGAGGCATTCTTAAATGTAATGTTTCAATTCCTTGCAAAATAAGAAACGCATTAAATGGTGAAATCGCCGGACCTAAATCGCGTAAAAGCGTGACACGCGCTTTAATAATGTAAGCTATATTCCCTAAGGGCTTTAAAGCCTCGACGAAATTAATCCCATGATAACTGGGATCGGGATCAGCAATAAGTGGAAATTTTCCATTGGTCCAATGAAATTTTCCAGAATCCACAATCACGCCGCCTAAACTCGTTCCATGCCCGCCTAAAAATTTCGTCGCGGAATAAACAATAATATCCGCGCCAAAATCTATGGGACGAAAAATATACGGTGCGGATGTATTATCGACGATCAGCGGAATTCCATTATCATGCGCGATTTTTGCCAATCCTTCAATATCTGCGATGTCTAATTTCGGATTTCCTATTGTTTCGGCATAAAGCGCCTTTGTTTTGGGCGTGATAGCTTTTTTTGTTGCTTCTAAATCATTAGAGGCAACAAAATGAACCTTGATCCCAAATTTCTTAAAAGTATTACTAAATAATGTGTAAGTCCCTCCGTACAAATTATTCGCGGAAACAATTTCATCACCCGCTTGCGCAATGTTTAATAAAGCAATGGTGATCGCTGATTGGCCGCTTGCGACCACAAGCGCGCCAATTCCGCCGTCAAGAAGGGCCAACCTTTTTTCCAAGACATCTGTTGTGGGATTCATAAGCCGAGTATAAATATTGCCAAACTCTTTTAAGCCAAAAAGATTAGCCGCGTGATCCGAATCCTTAAACTGATAGGAAGTTGTTTGATAAATCGGAACCGCACGCGCGCCTGTTGTGGGATCCGGTTGTTGTCCGCCATGAAGCGCTAATGTTTCTATTTTTAATTTCTTATTATTTAAGCTCATAGATTTTCTCCTTTAATTTTATCTACTCTATTATATGGAATAAACTAACGCCTTTTGTTCGGCATCTACTTTAAAAACTAACTGTTCAAATGTAACATTATCAATAATATGGGCTGTGGTTGTGGCAATGTCCTGCCACATCTTACGAAACACGCATTTATATAAATGGCCACAATTAGTATATCCGTCTTTCACACACGCGATCGGCTCAATCGGCCCATCAATAAAACGCACCACTTCGCCAACGGTAATTTCACTCGGAGGACGCGACAATAAATAACCGCCAATATTTCCGCGCCTACTTTCAACAAATCCGCCTTTTTTAAGATCTAATAAAACTTGTTCCAAGAATTTAATCGGTGCGTCAATCCGTTTGGCAATGTCATTAATCGTTGATAAACCTTGATTATAATTTCTGGCTAAATCTAAAACCGCTTTAAGCGCGTAATCACCTTTAAATGTTATTTTCATATTTAAATTTCTTTCTCTATAATGTCTATCTATTAAGTAGAGTATAGAATAAAATTAAAAATTGTCAATATTTATTTTTAAAAATTTTTATTCATATTTCCGACACGGGGATTTTTTTGATAAGAGCTTCTCCATCGCTTCTGTATTACAAAAAATATAAAGATCCCGCTTAAATTGATGTTGCGCGCAATAAATAATACGGCATTGATCATCTTTCATAACTCTTTTATAGACCGTCATATTAAATGGGAACATCAGCTCCAACAATTCTGGTTCATGCTTTTTTAAACACGTCATTATTTTCTGCCGGCTTAAAATCATCACATCTTTCTTGGCAATAACGCGCGTCTTAAGGTTTCCGCAATTCCTGCACGAATAAACACTCATAAGGCCTCCTCTGGTTTAATTTTCTAAATAATATTTTTATATTGTAGAAGAACTCGAAAGCTTCTGTCAAGAGAAGTTATCCGTCGAGGAATCTAAACAAGGGAAGAAATGCTTCATAAAGAAGAAATAAAAGACCTTTTGCTTATAAGCCAGCAAAAAATAGGTTGCCATAAAAAATCCCCGATAAAATTATTTATCGAGGACCTTTTTTATCTATTCTTTTATTGAAAAACTGGTGGGCGGTGCAGGACTCGAACCTACGGCCGCCTGAATGTAAGTCAGGAGCTCTACCAACTGAGCTAACCGCCCATGAAACCTTTTATACCAAAAACTTCGAGCAAAAGATCGTTATCAATATATTGTCAGGCTTTTGCCTGACAGAAGCTAATCCTGATTTTTCTAATCAAAATTTAAGGAAATCAGGACTTTGCCGCCCAAAAAAACTTTTTTAAAAATCGCGTTATACTACTAAGAAAAACTCGCTCTGTCAAACTTCTTATAAAACAAAACTTGTTTAATACAAAATACTTATTTTTCCTAAAAGAAAAACTAAAATAAAAAGCGCGACTGTTTCAATAATCCCTAATACAATTAAATAATTCGCGAAACCTTTTCCTGTTTCCGCAAACGCATCAGCGGCGGACGCGCCTGCTTTTCCTTGCATCAGTGCCGAAACGCCCATCGCTAACCCCGCAAAAATTCCTATCCCAATCATAAAAGCACCTTTATTCGCGGCTTCAACAATTTTATTCATCAAGATCATCCCGTAAATAGTTTGCGATAATGGTGCGCCGACGAAAACAATAAGAAGAAAAGGCGCCATTTTATTTTGAGAAAAACATTTTTTCCAAGCACCGACCGCCGCCATACCGGCATAACCCGCGCCTAATCCTGATCCAACCGCAGATAAAGCAATAACCGCGGCAACGCCAAGATCCTTAAATTGAGCTAAAATTTGTTCCATAAAAACCTCTCCTTTTTTAAAAAGTTGTTTATGTGTCGTGTTTTGATATTTTTCTAAACGGTTGATACGCGAATCCTGACCATTCCAAACTCAAATGATTTGAAAATTCGAGAACATTGAGACGTAAACCATGAACAGCCACGGATAATACTCCGAGAATAATATTAAAGAAATGTCCTATAACCAAAATAACAACAGCGATCATTCCTGAAAAAAAAGCATCAAAACCGAATTGTAGCGCCATTTCATTAAAGGCATCCGCTACCGCTACGCTCGCAAGCCCAATGGCAAAAAGACGAATATAAGACACCACATCCGTAAAAGTATTAACAATGTTTAATGCCAGACCTCCTAATCCTGGGCCAATAGCTTTTAAAGGATTTTTGCGCGGACTTGTAAAAAATATAACTAAAAGAGCCCCAACGATAAAAATCATTTTGACAAAAGGCGGCATCGCGATAGATAAAATAAGTTCTTTCGCCAAAAAAAACATCCCCCAAATCAATAACAGCCACCCCGCGTCGCTTAAAAAACTTATCGAAGGGAATTTCAAAATTATTTTCCAAATATGCGCGATGCTTAAATGAACAGCGCCAATCAAAAAACAAACAACTTGAAAATTAATACTATTGGTTATCCAAGGCCATAATGGTTTAATATACTGCGGAAATAACGCCTGCCCGAAAAATGTTCCTCCCAAAAGCCCCCAAATCAACGCCGCGCCATTTAAAATATATAACAAAATAAATAGCTTATTATTTTGAGAAGTCTTTGACGCTTTCTTATGAAACCAAAAAGTAGCTAATAATAACAAGCTCGCGTAGCCAGCATCACCCATCAAAATAGCGAAAAAAAGCGTGAAAAAAAGAAAGAAAAACAAACTAATATCAACTTCCTTATATCCCGGTAAAATACTGATCATTTGAAAAACAGGTTTCACAAGCTCAACCCATTTAGGATTTTTTAACAACGTCGGGACTTTATCCTCATCGGATGGGTCCTCAATAAAAAGACCCCATTTTTTTTCTTGAGCGTCTTTTTCTAAAGAAGCACAAGAAAAGGCCGGAATAAATCCTTTTAAATAAGCGATTTGTGAATCTTTTTTCATTCCCTTAGCTGTTTCTTCAAACCGCAACATATCTTCTTGGAACTTTAAGGCCTCTTCAAATGCCTTAGTATATTTAGCGTAAGACATTATCTGCTTTTCAAGGTTTCGCATTTGATCTGCATCATGTTTTTGCTGGGATAAAAGATCATTTAATCCCAGAGGCGGCAAAATCAAAGAAGGATGCTGAAGCGAGAAATCCCGACGAGAAATAAGGACGCATAAGGCCTTGGCTCCTTCTTGGGCCGCAATAATCAAATACACATCTTCTGGAAGATTTGAAATCTCTGTAACTGTCATTTCATAAAATTTAACAACCATCCCATTGTCTTCTAACGCCTTAATATCTTGTGGATTAAAATCACCCCAACTCTGCCATTGAGCTATCAAAGACCTTCGATTTTCCATATCTTCCCGCAAAGAATCCTTCTGGGATAAACAAGCCATGATTTCCGTTATTTTTTCTTTCCATTGTGGACAATGCTCTTGAAGGATATTCTTAGAAGCATCTTTTAAAATCTCAACAACTTGATGGATTTCTTTTAAATCTTTCTTTAAAATTTCTATTTTTTCTCCTGCCAAATTCTCCTGATGCTCAACATGAACCGTTCCGACCTGACGCAAATTCTCTAAAGCTGAAACGATATCTTTGGCCTGGACAATGATATGAATTTTTTTCATGGGAACAATCATAACGAATCCTTTTTAAACCAACGCTAATTCTATCTTTTTCTTAGCGACCTTACTAATCCCGACGGCATTCGCCTGCTGATCACCTAAATAAATACGGATAATACGAATAAATTCTAAACATTCCGGGATTTTAACTTTTTCAAATAAATTAACCCGCTGGGTTGTAATACGCAATTCTTTTTCTAAAATCGCTATTTGCTTTTTCATAATGGCGGCTTCTATCAACTGACGAATAAGCGCGCGCAATTCTTTGATACCTTCATCCACCCATAAAGGCGTTGTAAAGAAATCATAATTCATTTCAGAAAAACGCACGTCTTTTAAAAAAGGTAAATTCGCGCCCGCAATATTAACCATATCCCATAAGATATCAACTGGCTTAATAAATGGTACGATATCCACGCGCTCATCAGCTAATAATCCTACCCAACGGCTTATATTCTCTTCGGATTTCTTTAAACGATTTTCAAGATCGCTTAATATTTTATGCGCTTCCGAGATTTTTTTCTGCAACTGCTGTTTCTTCAGTTGCAGTGTCGGCAAATAATACAAAAACCGCCTTAAGCTGTCGCGCTGGCGCTTGAGTTCTCCTTTTGTCAGTTTGATTTTTGACATAATTTATAATAAAGAATTAACAAAAAAATATCCTAATTAATCTTTCTACCTGTTAAATACTACATCCTATTTTTTAGGCCAATACTCTTTAATCAACGATTCTTTCATACCAACTTCCGTTGGCTCAAAAATACTGCTTAAAATTTTCCAGCCCAAATCAAGAGCCTCTTCTAAAGGAATATTGACCGATAAATCCATTAATTCTTTCTCAAAACGCTTTCCATACTGAAGCAATTTCTGATCCCAAGCACTCATTTGAAAACCCATAGATTGTTTTTCTAACGTTTCTCGGTAATCCGCGAAAAGTTGTATCATTCGATCCATAATCGCGCGATGATCCGATCTCGTACGGCCATTAACTTGCTGTTTCAAGCGGCTTAAACTGCCAAACGGTTCAATATGCCCGCCGCGTAAATAAAATTGTCCCTCGGTAATATAACCTGTGTTATCCGGAACCGGATGCGTAACATCATCGCCCGGCATAGTTGTGACAGCCAGAACCGTAATTGAGCCCGCGCCTTGAAAATCAACCGCTTTTTCATATCGGGACGCTAATTGACTATACAGATCGCCCGGATATCCGCGATTCGATGGAATTTGCTCCATCGTAATCGCTATTTCTTTTAACGCGTCGCAAAAATTCGTCATATCACTTAACAGGACCAACACTTTTTTCCCTTTTAACGCAAATTGCTCGGCAACCGCCAAACACATATCCGGCACCAAAAGACATTCTACTGTCGGATCAGACGCCGTATGAATAAATAAAATGGATTTTGATAACGCACCGTGCGCCTCTAACGTGTCACGGAAAAATAAATAATCATCATATTTCAAGCCCATACCGCCTAAAATAATCATATCAACTTCGGCCTGCATGGCAATTCGCGCCAAAAGCGGATTATAGGGTTCTCCGGCGATAGAAAAAATAGGAAGCTTTTGAGACTCAACCAGTGAATTAAAAATATCAATCATCGGAATTCCGGTACGGATCATGTTTTTAGGCACGATACGTTTAGCCGGGTTTACCGACGGCCCGCCAATAGCAATCATATCATTAGTCAATGCCGGACCATGATCACGCGGGCTTCCGCTTCCGGTAAAAATACGGCCTAATAAATGCTCTGAGGACGATACCATAACAGGCTGTTTTAAAAAACGCACCTTATCATCAGTCGCAATACCGCGACTGCCGGCTAAGACCTGTAACGACACGCGTTTACCGTCTAAACGAATCACTTGCGCTAAAGAAACACCTTCTTGGGTGTCCACTTGCGCTAATTCGCGATAAAAAACTCCTTCAGCCTCGACGGTAATAACATCACCGGCGATTTGAATAATTTGGCTATACACTTTTTGCATAAATTTTCCTCTCGATTGTCCCCCTCGACTAATTTTATTAAAAATCCTTAAGATCCTTAAAGCTCGTTTCCCGATAAAAAACGGGGAAATAACAGCAAAAAAATATTTTTAATTTAAAAGTTTTTGTCTTAACCGCTCTTCTTCTTTTTTAAATTCCGGGCCTTGATACGCAAAAGAATTCCAATTGATAAAAATCTGGCGCAATTCTTGAAAAAACCGTCTGGCCTTATCTTTGCTTTCAAAAGAAAAATCCTTATCCATAATCTCTATAATGAAATCAAAAAGATATTTTTGCCGATCAGAAATTGTAGCTTCATCAACTTTATCAAACGCGTTTTGTTGCAAATAAACCGCATCAAAGAATTCCCCTTTTAAATAATCAATGAAATCACCCAAAGAAGTCCCTTCCTCGCCGACAACTTTCATCATCTGTTCTACGCTTTTACTTTTCTTTAAACGCTCAACAGCATCAACGACTTTCTCGGATTCAATAAAACTTGGATATTTGCTCCAGCTCTCTAATGGATCAATCGCCGGATATTTTCGCGCGTTCGCTCTATCTCGCGAAAGCCCATGAAAAGCGCCCACAACTTTTAAAGTGGCTTGTGTCACCGGTTCTTCAAAATTCCCGCCGGCTGGACTAACCGCACCGCCAATCGTTACAGATCCCAAATGCCCATCACGTAATTTTACCAATCCCGCGCGTTCATAAAAAGAAGCAATGCGCGATTCCAAATACGCCGGAAAGGCTTCCTCGCCGGGAATTTCCTCCAAACGGCCTGACATCTCCCGCATGGCCTGCGCCCAACGAGACGTAGAATCGGCTAACAATAAAACATTAAGTCCCATTTGGCGATAATATTCTGCCAAAGTCACAGCGGTATAAACACTCGATTCTCGAGCGGCAACAGGCATAGAACTCGTATTACAAATAATAATCGTACGCTCTATCAAGCTCTTATTCGTTCGTGGATCAACGAGTTTAGGAAATTCTTCTAAAATCTCTACGACTTCACCAGCGCGCTCGCCGCAGGCCGCAATAACCACAATGTCGACTTCCGCGTGACGGCTGATCAAATGTTGTAAAACAGTTTTTCCTGCGCCAAAAGGCCCGGGAGTGCAAAATGTCCCGCCGATGGCAACAGGCACAACCGTATCAATAATTCTTATCTTGGTAATTAAAGGATCTTTCGGTTTTATTTTCTGAATATATGCTTTTATCGGCTCTTTGACCGGCCATGTCTGGACCATCTTGACAGAAATATTCTTGCCTGAAGCGTCTTTTAAAAGCGCCACTTCTTCTTTAATCGTGTAGACTCCTTTTTCTTTAATCGAGATAACCTCGCATTCTCCGGATAAAGAAAACGGAACCATAATTTTATGTTCAAAAATCTTTTCTGGAACAGAGCCCAATGCCTGACCTGCGCGCAATTTATCGCCGGGTTTTACCTTGGGCGTAAATTCCCATTTTTCTTGATCATTAAGTGCATCTAAATACGCGCCGCGTTTTAAGAAAAAACCGTACTTTTCAGCTAATTGAGGAAGTGGATTTTGAAGCCCGTCGTAAACTTGCCCTAAAAGCCCTGGCCCTAACTGAACGCTTAAAAGTTCACTTGAAAATTCAACGCTATCCCCAACTTTAATGCCAATGGTATCTTCAAAAACCTGCAAATCGGCGCGCTTGCCCTTAACGCGAATGACTTCCGCTTTTAATCGTTCTTCTTTTAACACAACATAGGCGACTTCATTCTGGATAACTTTATCTTGAAATTCAACCGCCACCATATTCCCATTAACGCCTAAGACTTTCCCAATTCTTAAATTTTTATCTGCCATAACTAACCTTTCTTAATTCCCTCACGCCTGAATTTCTTCAGGCAAAGAAATGTGTTGATATTGTTGAAACCGTTGCAATCCTATATCAGATGAAAACAATTGATAACGTTCTAATATTTTCAGTTTTAAGGCGTATCCGATGATCATTTCGATATCAAAATAATGCCCGGCCAGTAATTCATCTAAAAAAGACCAGCGCACTTTATCAATCATTTTTTCCGCCGCTAAAAGATCGGTATTTTTTATCGCTTGCTGAATAATTTCGGCCAAATGCGGATCAAAAGCGCGTTCACCTTTCATATGTTCATTAGGATCCTGATGCCAACGCGCCGCGCGAAAATAAACCATCTCATTAGTGAATCTTTTTTCAAACAAATGCCAGGCGTTAACAAAAGTATTTTTTGAATCTTCTAAGCTCGCTTCTCTTAAAACGTTTTTTATAAGCAAAAAATCTTGGCGATCTAAAAGCCGCTCGCACTCTGATAAAAATGTTTCAAGATTCATAAACGGCTTACTATCAAATTCTAAAAGCGGAAGACTTGCGGCAAAATAGTAATATTCTCGACTCATAAAATTTATTTTTTGATAGCTTGGTCTAAAAGAGAATTTAACTGCGCGTTAAGATAGACGCTTAAATAACGGGCTAAACTTTCATCTGTAAAATCAAAACTCGATTTTCCTGCGTCAAAACTAATCAAAAATCCTTTCGAAACATCTTCGGAAGCCTGCAGCTTTATATCTTTCTTTAAACGATTTTGCATCTGGGAAATAAATCCTTGTTGAAGTTTTTTAAGATCCTCGGGCGACACAAAAACCTCAATGGTCTGCGCTTTATCTTCCTGAGAAACGACGTGTTCCGCCATTTGACGAATAATCGACGCCACAGATTCCGGCGTCAAGGACTCGGAAACTTTTTCATCAATAATTTTCTTTAACATATTCTGAATCTCAACCCTTAAAGATAACATCATATCCCGCGCGGATTGCGTTAAATTCATACGGCTTGATTGTTCCAACTTTTCTATTTCTATCTTCGCTTCACGCAAAATCTTTTCACCTTCTTTTTTTGCTTCATCAATGATTGCTTGCGCTTTTTTCTTGGCGTGTTCTTCAATATCCCGCGCCTTTTGTTGCGCCGCATCAATACCTTCTTCTTTAATTTTATTAATAAGCTCTTGGATGTGTTGTGCCATAATCTGCTCCTATATGTTATTCATCTCTTTAAAAATCTCTTTTGCCGCGTTTAGTGGATTTGTAGCGCAAACGATAGGCCGTCCAATGACCAGAAAACTGCTTCCATTCTTTATCGCTTCCGATGGAGTTGTTACGCGCTTTTGATCTTGGGATTTTTCCCCTAAAGGACGGATACCAGGTGTCACAATAATAAAATCTTTTCCGAATTCTTGACGTAAAATCGCAGCTTCTTGACTCGAGGCGACAATCCCGTCTAAGCCTGATTCTTTCGCTAAACGCGCGCGCTCTAAAACAATATCTAAAACATTCGTTGTCGAGGCATCGCTTGTTAAAACCGTAATACCGACAATCTTAGGATTTAATACGCCTAATTCCTTTGATTGTTTTAAAGCCGCCTCTTTCGCCGCTTTTAACATCTCTTTCCCGCCTAAAATATGAACCGTCAGCATAAAAATCCCATGTTCTTTCGGGTCATATAATTCATTATTAACCGTATGTGTTTGCTGATTTAACGCAACCGCACGCTCAACCGCCGATGCCACGGTGTTGGGAATGTCATGATATTTAAGATCCAAAAAAACTTTTTTTCCCATGGCGGCAATATACCGAACAACTACTGGCCCGCACGCTGTAAAAAGCTGACTCCCGACTTTAAAAATATCTACATCCTCTTTCAGTTTATCAATCAGCTGGCGCGCCTCTTCAAAACTGGGAACATCTAAAGCCACAATCAATTGTTGTTTGCGATCTTGCATAAATATTATTTCATCACTCCTATCAATTCTTTAATATCTTTAATTTTATTTTTTTGCATATATTTTTTAATACCTTCTAACACATCTCGCGGCGCTTGAGGATTGACAAAACTTGCTGTTCCGACGGCAACCATTGTGGCGCCCGCCATAATAAACTCCAAAGCATCAGAACTATTTGTGATCCCGCCCATCGCGATAATAGGGATTTTTATTCTTTGCGCTGTTTGATAAACCATATAAAGAGCAATCGGACGAATAGCAGGTCCGCTTAATCCGCCAGTTACATTGCCAAGTTTCGAACGACGCTTGTTAACATCAATCACCATCGCTGAAAAAGTATTCACTAAACTTACCGCGCTTGCTCCGGCATCTTGCGCGGCTTGAGCAATCAAAGAAATATCTGTAACATTCGGCGTTAATTTCGCCACAATAGGCATGCAGGCTTTTCTGACAACGGCCTTAACAATACAATACGTGGCATTCTTATCTTGGGCAACAAGTGTTTTATGTTTTAAATTCGGACACGATAAATTAAGCTCTAAGGCGCTTACGCCCGCCTTATTAAATTTTTCCGTCAAGACAAGAAAATCTTTATCCGTATGAGCCGAAACACTCGCGATAATAGGCGCGCCTATTTTTTTTAATTCTTTTAATTTTCCGTTGATAAAACAATCCGCGCCCGCATTCTCAATGCCAATGGCATTCACCATTCCCGACGGAGTTTCAACAATGCGCGGTGAAGGATTACCCTCACGCGGATTTAATGTGACGGTTTTCGGAATAATTGCACCTAATTTTTTTAAATCCGCTATCGAACTATATTTTTGAATATAGCTAAATGTTCCGGAGGCCACCGTCACTGGATTTTTAAATTGTACCGAACCTATATTAACGGAAAGTTTCATTTTTTACTTTAAAAAAACTATTTTTAATCCCATTACGATTAAGAAAGCTCCAAAGAATTTCTTTAAATGCGGCGCGGAAATCGATTGCGCCCAATGCGCACCTAAAAGCCCGCCGACTAAAAATCCTAAAGCGATAAAACACGCCATTTGAATCTTCACATTTCCAGCAACATAATATCGCCACACCGCTGGAATCATAATCGGCATCATTAAAACCGCTAACGATGTTCCATGAGCCTGATGTTGCGTGAGTCCAAATAAAAACACCATAGCCGGAACCATAATCGAACCACCGCCTAATCCCAACATACCTCCTAATAATCCGGAAGCCAACCCAACACAAAGATAAAGAAAAATTTGCATACGCGCGCTCCCTCCCTCATTATTTCTCAAATACAATATCTTTCAAATCAAATACCGGCCCATCGTGACAAACGGTTTTATAACCTTGTCTTGTTTTTATCGAACATCCTAAACATGTTCCAACGCCGCAGGCCATTATTTCTTCAAGCGAAGCCTGTCCTTCAATATTATTTTCTTTAGAAAATTCCTGAACTGTTTTTATCATCGGCTTAGGCCCGCACGCATAAAAATATGTCGACTTATCTAATCTAATTTTTTTAAAAAGCCCTGATACACGCCCCTTGACGCCATAGCTTCCATCGTCGGTAGAAATAAAAATCTGGCATCCGTTATCTTTAAACGCTTTCATATTAAAAACATATTCTTTCGTGCGGCCGCCATATAAAAGAACAAGCCTTATTTTTCTTTTTCTTAAAATATCAGTTAAAGCTAAAAAAGGCGCCACGCCAATTCCGCCGGCGATCATAACCACTTGTTGAATATTTCGAGACGGCAGAGTAAAACCATTTCCCAAAGGCCCTAAAATATTTAAATGTTCGCTTTTTTTCTTTTGCGATAATTCTTCTGTGCCGCGGCCGACAACTTCATACAAAATTTCTAAATTCCTTTTAACCCGATGGATACAAAAAGGCCTGCGAAAAAAAGGATCTAATCGATCATTTATTTTGACATGGACAAATTGACCAGGTTGAATCTTTCCTCTAAAAGACTTGGCTTCTATGCTTAATTTAAAAAATTTCGATGATAATTTCTGATTGGCAATAATCTTATATACGCCTTGTATTTTCGCCATAAATCCTTTTACCTTTTCTGATAAAAAATCGCAAAAATAATCACAAAAATAACTGCGGCCCATCCAAAAATATTCGTTGTTACACGCAAATCCGTTGATCCGAAAACCATCAACTCCTGAAATGTTTCTAAAATAATAATTATCGCTGGCGCTACAAAAAGAAGATTTCTTTCTTCTGTGCTAAAAGCTTCTTTCAAATTAAAAACATCTCTGAGCTTAACCTCAAAAGCTTTTCTTACAGAAGGAAAAATGCGTGGTGTTTTTTTACAATATTCTTCATAACCAAGTCCGAATTTTTCTTTTAACACTTTTTCTTCTTGGGCTATTTCTCGATCAAATCTTAAATAAAACAATCCCGCGTATAAAAAGACACACCACCACGGCCAAATCATTAGAATACAGGCGGCGCTAATTAAAAAAGTTCCTAAATACATAGGATTTCTCGTCATAGCATAAATACCTGTCGTCACTAATTGACTGCTTGCTTGAGAATATTTTTTCTTATGTCCTCGAGCCGCCATACGAAATAAAATGCCTTTAAATAAAATCATAAACCCAAAAAAATCTAAAATATTATCGATTTCTCGGCGAGAAGGATAAAATTTTTCAAAAAGAAATAAAAAACCGGCCATAATAATAACCAGCGATAAGATCGCAGAATCCATTTTAATTCTTTTCTTCATCATAGGCCTTTCTTCTTATTTTGACTTTCGTGCGTTATTATGAAAGAATTTCACTCTTATTGCAAACCAAACATGAAATCTTTTATAAGTCTTTTTATCTTCTGCTCGGCGTCTTTTAAACTCTTAACTGAAATCATGCCTTTGACATTCCACTCTCCTAAATCAATGATAGGTTTTTTATAAACAAGGCCGTAACAAATTTCTGATAATGTCCCATGGCTCCCAGGAAGGGCAATAATAATATCGGCACAACACGCGACCATCGCATTGCGCGCAAAACCAATCGTCGTTGGCAAGGCAATATCAATATAAGGATTCGCGTCTTTCTTTTCTTTTCCGGGAAGAAGCCCGATAGTTAATCCGCCGGCTTCTTTAGCTCCTCGTGAAGCAGATTCCATAACGCCACTTAATCCGCCGCATACTAAAACAGCTCCTGCCTTCGCGACTATTTTTCCGACTTTATAAGCTAATTCTTTTGTTTTTTTATCAATATCATGACCGCCAATAACGGAAATCGTAATTTTTTGTTTTTTCATATAATTATATGTCTTTTATAAAATTACACAACTTGATTTTCATAAACGATTTTTCCTCCACAAATCGTTGCCTCGACGCATCCTTTAAATTTTCGCCCAATAAATGGTGAATTCTTCGATTTCGATGCAATCATTTCTTTTTTAAATTCCCATTCTTTTTCTGCGTCAATAACGGTTAAATCACCGTCCATGCCTTCTTTAATTTCACCTTTTGTTTTAAGTCCCATAATTTCCGCAGAACGTTGAGACATTTTTTGAGCGACTTGCGGCCAAGAAAGAATTTTCTGTTGAACAAGTTCTGAACACACAAGGCCCACAGCTGTTTCAAGCCCAATCATGCCAAACGGTGCCAAATCAAAACCCGCTTCTTTATCTTCTGGCGTATGCGGCGCATGATCGGTCGAAATACAATCAAGAATCCCATCCTTAAGGGCTTGCTTAATTGCTTCAACATCTTCGCGTGAGCGTAACGGCGGATTAACCTTCAGATTTGTATCAAAAGATTTTACTGCTTCATCTGTCAAAGAAAAATGATGCGGACACGCCTCAGCCGTCACTTGTATTCCTTGACTTTTAGCTATCTTTATAAGTTCAACCGATCGCTTAAGACTCACATGGGCAAAATGAATTCTTGTCTTTAAATAATGAGCTAATTCAATATCACGCGCAATCATCACCGTCTCCGCAAGTCCCGGTTGCGGCTTTAATCCTAAAAGCGTTGAATAATATCCTTCATGCATCACGCCTTCCGCGGCTAACGCATGATCTTCAGCATGCTGGATAAGAAGAATTTGAGCCATTTGAGCATACTGCAAAGCAAGCTTCATAACACGCGCATTAGAAACACATTTTCCATCGTCCGATAAAGCGAAACAACCGGCCTGTTTCATTTCAAACATATCCACTAATTCTTCTCCTTTAAGACCACGCGTAATCGCGCCAATGGGAACCACATTGACCAATCCGACACGTTTTGCTTCTTTTATAATAGACTCAACAATCATGCAATTATCAATAACCGGATTTGTATTGGGCATACAAAAAACCGTTGTAAATCCGCCTTTGACAGCCGCGCGTGAACCTGATTCAATTGTTTCTTTATCTTCCCGTCCGGGCTCACGCAAATGCACATGAAGATCAATAAGGCCTGGTAAAGCCCTCTTTCCTTTAATATCCAAAATAGGAACATCAGTTGTATTTATCGACGGAGCTATTTTTATAATCACACCTTTTTCTATTAAAATATCCTGAAGATTCTGCGCCTCTTTATCCGCGTTAACAATCTTGGCATTTTTAATCAGCAAACTCATATCTTCTCCTATCTTTTGCGTCTATGAACCTACTCGATTCGTTGATGATTATTTATAATGTTTGTTTTTCTTCTATTGTTTCTTTTGTCCCTAACAAAAGATATAAAATAGCCATACGTACCGCTACCCCATTGGTCACCTGATCCAAAATGACTGAATATTCTCCGTCGGCAACTTCAGCAGATAATTCCACGCCACGATTAGTCGGACCCGGGTGCATGATCAATAAATTTTTCTTAGCGAATTTTAATCTTTCCTTATTAATACCAAAATGTTTCGCGTATTCGCGGATAGACGGCAAAAAATTATCCTGCTGGCGTTCTTTTTGAATACGCAATACCATTAAAACATCACTTTGCTTGATAACTTCATCGATATCATAAGACACTTTAACGCCTAATTTCTCTACCTCAACCGGCATTAAGGTCGATGGACCGCAAACAGTAACCTTCGCACCTAATTTCGTTAATCCCCAAATATTAGACCGCGCCACCCGTGAATGTAAAATATCACCGACGATTCCGACTTCTATTGCTTCTATCCGCCCCAATTTTTCTCTAATAGTAAACATATCTAAAAGAGCTTGCGTCGGATGCGCCCGGCAACCATCGCCAGCATTAATGACCGACGGTTCTAAATGTTCGGCTAAAATTTTGGGCACGCCTGATGTCGAATGCCTGACTACAACCGCGCTGACATTCATGGCTTCAATATTTTTTGCTGTATCTAAAATCGATTCGCCTTTGGATAAAGAACTGCCGCTTGCTGAAATACTGATAATATCGGCAGATAACCTTTTAGCCGCTAATTCAAACGACACGCGTGTGCGCGTAGAATTCTCGAAAAATAATAAAGCCACTGTTTTCCCTCGTAAGGCCGGAACTTTTTTAACATCACGAGAAGAAACCTCTTTAAACGATTTCGCCGTATTTAAAATAAGTTCTATTTCTTCTTTAGTAAGATTCTGGATATCGAGTAAATTATGTTTTGTCCATTCAGTCATTTTTCTTTCCTTTTTTAAAAAATCCTCATCTTTTAGTTTCAATCAACACTTGATCCATATCTTTATCTGTTTCTTCTAAAATAACCTTGACGCTTTCTTCTAAAGACGTCGGGATATTTTTGCCCACATAATCCGCGCGAATCGGAAGTTCGCGATGGCCACGATCCACCAAAACCGCTAATTGAATATTCGCTGGCCGTCCAAAATCAATCAAGGCATCTAACGCGGCACGAATCGTACGGCCTGTAAAAAGGACATCATCGACCAAAATCACTTTTTTATTTGTAATATCAAAATTAATAAGTGTTTCATGAACAATCGGCTGATGCGACACAAGCGTTAAATCATCCCGATAAAGCGTAATATCTAAAATACCCACAGAGACATTTTTTCCTTCAATTTCTTTAATACACTCATTAATCCGTTCGGCTAAAATCGCGCCACGCGTGCGAATACCGATAATACAAAGATCCTCGGTTCCTTTATTTTTTTCTAAAATTTCATGGGCGATACGCATCAGCGCCCGCCGAATACTTTCTTTATCCATAATCTTGGGAACATTATTCATTATATTTTCTCTCCTTTTTTACCTTTTACCAACCACCAAAACTGATGCAATAAAAAACCCCGAGCCGCTTAAGCTCGAGGTTATTAATCTATGCGATAAAATTTTTATTAAATCGTTCATTACTTTTCCTTTTCCAGCCTCTCCGGGCTGATTTAAAGGTTTTCTTACTTGTCGTAAGTATGCCACTGAGACGAGAAATTGTCAAGGCAAAATTCAAAGAGCAAAGAGATAGAAAAAACATCTAATTCTTAACAGCTTTAATGACAAGATGCTCTCCAAACAAAATTTCTTTGGAAAGAATAACATTATTAATACGGTTATAATCTAATCCGCCTTTTTTAGAAGACCTTTTAGCTTTTAAATAACATTGAAGTCTTATTAACGGCAATAAAAACATTAATCCTTTACTGTTCAATTTACTTGTTTTTAACAATTCAATATTAAATCCCGCGCAATAAAGCAAATACTCCAACTCATGATATCTCCAAGGGATCACATGAAGATTCCATCCCGTTTTAGGATTTTTTATATGATCTAACGGAGGCTCACGAAAATAATCCCAACATCCTTCTATAAGAAATCTCATTCTAGATTTTAAGTTAAGAATATTGGGGGTTGATAAAACAATTTTTCCTCCATTTTTTAGAACACGATTCAATTCTTTCATAACATCAAGAGGATTATATAAATGCTCTACAACTTCTGCTAAAATAATATAATCAAATAATGCATCAGAAAATGGTAGTTTCTGCGAAACGTTGCATTGTTGAAAAGGAATTTCTTCTCGATAACAAAATCGTTCAACATCCATATCTGCTGCGAGAACACCAAATCCCAAATTTTTCAAAGACAAAGAATAATCCCCATTCCCACAGCCAATATCCAAAACCTTTCCACGTGGCTCATCCTTTAAAATATCAATAAAACAATTAAGCAACTGATTCTCTTTTTTCATCAAAAATCCTTTTCTTTTAAATCCTTATTATTTAAAATCAACACAAATTCCCCTCTTGGGGCGGTTTTCTGAAAATAACAAACAAGCTCACTGGCCCTGCCTTCTTTAATTTCCTCAAACTTTTTGGTAAGCTCTCGCGCAACCACAACATGCGGATCATTGAAAACATCTTTCATGTCTTCAAGTGTCTTTAAAACCCGATACGGCGATTCATAAAAAATGATTGTTCTCTCATCCTTTAAAAAACTTTCTAACCGTTTTTTGCGCGCCTGTTGTTTAACGGGCAAAAATCCTTCGAATACAAATCTATCCGTCGGAAGGCCGGAATAAGATAAAGCCGTAATAAGCGCGGTTACACCCGGAATAACTGTAATAGAAATATTATTCTTCT
>JAKQLT010000135.1 GCA_029567025.1 Candidatus Omnitrophota bacterium
GTTTTGAGCTTATAAAAAAAGGCGGAACATTTTAGACCGTTTCTCAATAACCTCTTCATCACCGGAGGATTACAGCAGAAGTGTCCCCAGGGTGACACTTCTACCACAACTCAACCAATGGCAAGGGGCCCGGAAGAAGCGGTCCCAAAAAATTACGGGTGCCATTCGCCCAACTTCGTCGGGCTCATGGGAACACACCCTTCGGGTGTTGGGTATCGGCCCGTATGCAGGGTAATGATTTTTTTGGGATGCCCAAAAGGGCATCCCAAAAAAATTAACTCCCCCGCGAGGGCTCGAACCTCGGACCCAGTGGTTACGATCTGACTTCAGTTACCTGAAGAGTCGGACTTTCTCTTCGCCCAGTTATCAATAATAACTTTGGACGGCGGGTGTAAAGTCTCTGCACTTGCCCAACATTTTTACATTGGATGTCTGCTAGCTCAGGATTGCCCGAAACCTTTCGGCTTTGGGTTTCCCTGACTTAGCCCGCTTTTCACTCTAATGTTTCCATTAGAGGCTGCTAATTTTGCGTGAAGTTCTCGATGGCAATTTGCACATAATATTGTGCACTTACCCAACTCGGATTTAACTTTTTCCCAGCTTCGCGTATAACCTTTGCTGGAAATATTAAAATCTTTCCGAGTTGGATCAACATGATGAAATTCCAATGCGTCAATACAACGATCGTAACCGCAATTTTCGCATTTACCACCTTTATATGAAACAGCCATCTGACGAACTTTCTTTCGCATAGCATAAACAGCTTTAATAAGGTATTCGCGACGATCTTTGTAACAACGATTATCTTTTCTCATGCCGCCTCTAAAGAACCCCCACTTGCCTCGCCTAATGGCGGGCTCGTGAACAGCCACTTGCTCTACCTACTGAGCTACAGGGGAATAGATTTTTTTAAAAGAACGATGCAACGATTATACAAAAAAACTTTTAAAAGTCAAATTCTCTTTAATGAGAAATTTCTCGGCGTGAGGAAACAGACACACTTAAAGTTGATGCATCCGCGTATTCCACAGCCCCGCCCAGAGGAAGTCCAAAACCAATACGGCTGATCTTCACATTCAACAGTTTTAACTGTTTCGTTAAATAAAGGGCTGTCATCTCTCCTTCATTATCCGGGTCGGTAGCAATAATAATTTCTTTAATCCCTTCTGTTTTCACGCGATTTAATAATTCCGCGATTTTTAATGATTCCGGGCCTCGCCCTTCGGCCGGAGCTATCGTTCCTAAAAGCACATGATAGAGCCCTTTAAAGGCGCCAGTTTTTTCAATCGCTAAAAGATCTTTAGGGTTTTCTACCACGCAGATAATTGTTTTATCGCGCGCGTCACTGCTGCAAATCGGACAAATATCCGTATCTGAAAGATTATTGCATATCTTGCAAAACATCAGCCCTTCTTTAAGACGAATGATTTTTTGCGCCAATTCGTGCGATTCTTCTCGAGGATTATCTAAAAGCCAAAACGCCATACGCTCGGCACTTCGGCGGCCAACGCCTGGAAGCTTGCATAATTGTTCCATTAAATTTTCAATTAATTTGGGATAGTTCATATTTTTAACGTTCAGCAAGGATATAGAATTTAACGATTAGTAAAAATAAAATCTGCCCGCTATTTACTAATTTCTATACGCTATTTTTATTCATTATGCCACTTATTTGTTATTTTTCCTTTAAAAACATTTAAAACATCTTTAACAGCCGTATCTTCAGCCACAGGAGAAGAAAAATCTTCTACAATTTTATATTCGACCAAAATAGAAGTCTGTAATTTTTCAGAAAATATTTTTTCAACAAGCGCGCGCGCTTCAGGTTCTTCTAAAGATTCCTTCTGGAATTTACATTCTTGCGGGAACACAATCGTCAACTTAGGATTTTCAAAAGTCTGAGGCTTGCCTTCCTGCAAAAAAGTCGCGATGGACATACGGTTTCGGCTGACAGCAAAAGTAAGGGCGTCCCACATTTTTTCAATACGGTCAAAATCCATCTTCCCGTCGAACGAAACATCCTGTTTCGCCGGCATAAAAATTTCTTCATTTTCTATAACATCTTCCTTTTTATCTTTAAAAAAATCAACCTTGCCTTTATTGTTAGCCAATAATCCTGGGGCAGAAGACGGCTTCTTTGTTGCCCCTCGTGAAACCGGTTGAGATACAGACGGCGTCCGCCCTGAAAGATGAGAGGATTTATTTTCTCCGGCATAGCTCAATTTCGCAAACGCCACCTCTAAAGATAACCGCATAGACTCGGTAATCCGGGCTGATTCTTGGGCTTCGATAAAAATATCAATAGCTGATAAGATCTCAGGCAAGCTAAATTTATTTGATTGTTCTAAAAATTTCTTTTTAATCTCGACGGGATAGTCCAAAAGCTTTTGCAGGCCTTGCGGATTTATTTTCATAACCATCAAATGGCGAAAATGCTCTTGTAAAGCCTTGGCTAACTGCCGCATATCTTTTCCCTTGATGATAATCTTTTCTAAAACCTGTAAGGCCTGCGCACAATTTTTCGCGGCTAACGCGTCCACCAATTCAAACATCAACTCTATTTCAACGAGCCCTAACATGCCATAAACATCTTGTGATTTAATATCTTTATTATTGACGGCGCTTAACTGATCTAAAATACTTAAGGCGTCGCGAAATCCTCCTTGAGCGGATTTAGCAATTTCATACAAAGCGTTTTGTTCCACATGAAAATGTTCTTTTTGGCAAATACTGCTTAAGGCCTCGACCAACATCTTAGCTGAAATCGGTTTAAAATCAAAACGCTGACAACGCGAAATAATAGTTGAAGGAACCTTATGCGGCGCGGTTGTCGCTAAAATAAATTTCACATGTTCGGGCGGCTCTTCCAACGTTTTTAACAAGGCATTAAAGGCTGGTTCGGTTAACATATGGACTTCGTCGATAATATAAATTTTATACCGTCCATAATTAGAAGCGAACTTAACATTTTCTCGCAAAGCGCGAATTTCATCAATCCCGCGGTTGGAAGCGCCGTCAATTTCTAAAATATCCATACTCGTCCCTTTAACGATATCCAAACACGACGCGCATTTTCCGCAAGGATTCACCGTCGGACCTTTTTCACAATTTAAAGCTTTTGCTAAAATACGCGCGCACGATGTCTTCCCAATTCCCCGAGGGCCGGCGAAAAGATAAGCATGAGCCACACGATCGGCTGAAATAGCATTTTTTAATGTATCGGTAATATGCTCTTGGGCAAGGACATCATCAAATGTTTGCGGGCGATATTTTCTGGCTAACACCAAATACGACATAATTCTTAAATCCTTTTTAAAATCTTTTTAATCTTACCCTATTGTTCCACATCAAAAGAAAAATGAAAAGCTAAAAATTTAAAATTATTCCCTTCCCTCACCCCCGGGGTGGGGAAACGGTCAATCAGAGATAATCTTTGGTGCTTAAGGCGATACGTTTACGCTGTAAATCAACGCTTAAAACTTTGACTTCTATTTTTTGATGAACTTTGACAATATCCTGCGGGTCTTTGACAAAACGTTTTGATAATTCGCTAATATGAATTAACCCGTCTTGATGAACACCAATATCGACAAAGACCCCAAACGCTGTAATATTTGTCACAACGCCGGGAAGCGTCATCCCTTCTTCAAGGTCTTCTATTGTTTCAATGCCTTCCTTAAAACTAAAAAGTTCAAACGGCTCCCGCGGGTCGCGACCTGGCTTAGCTAATTCTTTTTTAATATCTCGAAGAGTCAAAAGACCTACAGTTTCAGAAACATATTTGTTAAGATCAATTCTTTTAATCAATGTTTCATTATGAATTAAGCTTGCGACGGAACAATCCAAATCCTTAGCCATTTGATAAACAATCGCATAACTTTCCGGATGAACCGCACTTGCATCCAAAGGATTTTTCCCGCCTTTAATACGTAAAAATCCGGCGGCTTGTTCAATGGCCTTAGGGCCAAGTCCGATGACTTTTGAAAATTCTTCACGTGATTGAAACGCGCCATTCTGATTCCGGTGGTCAATAATCGCTTTAGCCCGCACAGGCCCAAGTCCAGAGACGTATGTTAAAAGCTCTTTACTCGCCGTATTAATCTCAACGCCGACATGATTAACGCAACTAATCACCACATCATCCAAGCTTTCTTTTAAAAGCGTCTGGTCCACATCATGCTGATATTGCCCAACGCCTATGGCTTTAGGATCTATTTTAACAAGCTCGGCTAACGGATCCATTAACCGTCGGCCAATAGAAACCGCGCCGCGCACCGTGACATCATAATCTGGAAATTCTTCCCGCGCGGCATCCGATGCTGAATAAACCGATGCGCCGCTTTCACTCACAATGACCACATGAATATTTTTGGATAATTTTAAACTTTTGATAAAACTCTCTGTTTCACGACTCGCAGTTCCATTGCCAATAGCAATGATTTCTATTTCATATTTCTTACATAATCCTTTAAGGCAATCCGCGGCGTTTTCTTTTTGCATTTCCGAACCAACCAGATAAATCGTATCATTCACAAGGAGTTTTCCCTGCTTATCAAGACAAACAATTTTACATCCTGTACGAAGGCCAGGGTCAATCGCCAGAATATTTTTCTGGCCTAAAGGAGGCGCCATTAATAATTGTCGCAAATTCGCTTTAAAAATCTCAATGGCTTCTTTATCCGCCCGTTTTTTAAGCCCTAACGCTAATTCCGTTTCTAAAGAAAGCGACAATAACCGCTTATAGCTATCTTCTAAAGCCATATTCACATGAAAAGTTTCAGCCCCTTTCCCATGAAGAAAAAGTTCTCTTAAAATTTTTAAAGCGTCTTCTTCTTCGGGCGCGATGCGAAACGATAAAAATCCTTCCTTTTCTCCCCGACGGACAGCCAGGATCCGATGCGAAGGCGATGTTTTAGCTAATTCCTGCCAATTGTAATAATCTTTATATTTAATGCCTTCTGCGTCTTTTCCCTTGACCAGTTTTGAAGACATTATCGCCTTATCAAAAAATAAAGCGCGCAATTTCGCGCGGGCATCTTTATCTTCATTAATCCATTCTGCGATAATATCACGCGCTCCGGCCAAGGCATCTTCAATAGAATTTACTTTTTTTTCTGGATCAATATATCGAGCGGCCTCTTTCTCAACATCAATTCCTTTTTGTTCAAAAATTTTCTGAGCTAAGGGCTCTAACCCTTTTTCTTTAGCAACCGTGGCGCGCGTGCGGCGCTTAGGCCGATAAGGAAGGTACAAATCTTCAAGAACAGATAACGTTTCCGCCAAAAGAATTTTTTCTTTTAAATCGTCGCTTAACTTTCCTTGACTTTGAATACTTTCTAAAATTACCTCTCGGCGTTTATCTAATTCTTTTAATTGTTTAATACGATCACGAATGCCGCAGACCATGACCTCATCCAAATTCCCTGTGGCTTCTTTTCTGTAACGAGAAATAAACGGAACGGTTGCGCCGTCATCCAAAAGAGAAATCGTCGCGCTAACTTGTTGCGGTTTTATTTTTAATTCTTTAGCTATTTTTTCACTGTAATAGTTCATTCGGAAAGAATTATAATGAAGGCATCGGCCAAATCAACTGATTTAAATTTTTTTATTTAAGTTAATATTTTTATTTTGGGCTGGATTTTTTTAACGCGTACTCCACATATCCGCATAAAACTTCCTGGAGTTTGGCAGGCGGAGAAAACTCATCCAAATGAAAGCCATTCAAAGCTATTATTCTTGTATTCCGTTATCTTTTCGACCAAAACGATGCAAAATAAAAGATGTCCCGTAGCCCAGCAAAATTAAAAAAAACGCAAAGAAAAACTGCCCGTCAAACGACGAAGGAAGAATATTGACTTCTTTAATAACAATTATTTTTCCGCTATCTGTTGTTAAAAACTCCAAAACATTTTTCCATGGCCATATTTTATTTAAGGAGCCGATAACAAAACCTGATAAAATAGCTATCGTCATGTCATGAAAACGTTTAAAAAGCCATTCCAAAACACGAACAAAAGAAAGAATCCCGAAAACAATCCCTAAACAAAAGATAATTAAGGTTAATATATCGCGCGCATGTATGGCATTAAGGATAAATTGATATTTCCCTAACAATAACAGGATAAAAGCCCCTGAAATACCAGGTAAAATCATAGCGCAAATCGCTAATGCCCCGCTCAAAAAAACAAACCATCCTGTTTCAGGCGTTGCCATAGGCACCATTTGGACAAAATAAAAAGTCCCCACAGTCGAAAGAATAAGCCCTACAATTTTCTCTTTATTCCATTGTTTTATAATTTTCACAATAATAGGGATCGTAGCTAAAATAAGACCAAAGAAAAAAGCATTTATTAAAACAGGATAGTCACGTAAAAGCCAGCTAATCATTCGCGAAAAAAGAAGTATTGCGGCGGCTATTCCTAAAAGAAGCGCGAACAAAAAACGCCACGCCACACCGCAAAAAGCTTTTTGAAATTTTCCCTGTAAAACTAATTTCAAAAAAACACTGTCAAAAGAACGAATCGCCCCAATAAGCTCTTCATAAATACCAAGTATAAAAGCTATTGTTCCGCCGGAAATTCCCGGGATAACATCAGCAATGCCCATGCAAAAACCTTTAAGACTTAAGATGGCATAATCCGAAAAATTTCTTTGCGAGCCGATGGAACAACCTTTTTTTTGTGTTTTACTTTGCATATAGATTTTAAAAATCTTTTTTTTATAATTTCTTTTTTTCAAAAAAAACAAATAGCGCTAAATAAACAATTGTTAAGACTCCTATTAAAATCCAAGGTTCGATCCCCGAAATATCGCTTAAAGAAATTTTACCAAAATCTTTCCAAGCCAGAACAGTTTTCTTTAAAAACGGGAATATTTCCGCAAAAATGGCCGCGCCTAAAATCATCCCGATAATAGCCCAAAGCGCGTGCCAACGGCCTTCGCCTAAAGCGCCGATAGACGTTCCTGGACAAAATCCCATAACAGCCCAACCAAAGCCAAAAAGCGCACCGCCTAAAACAATCCCGCCTAAATTCATAGACTTATGTTTTAATTCAATAAAACCAACATCGTTTAAAAAATGAATCCCTATCATTCCAACAATAATCGCGGAAAGCATAAATTTTAATATGGTCATATCTTTTAAAATCATCGCGCCCACTTGTTTATCAAAACGAAGCACGCGCCCTTTTTGCAAAAGAAATCCAAAAATAATTCCTGTCAAGAGTCCTAATATTTGTTCGTTCATAATGACCTCCTTTTATAAATAAGCGAAGCCATAAAAATCCCAACGCCAAAAAATAAAGCAAGCGCGGCAAACCCGCTAACAGATAATTGCATCAAACCGCTTAACCCATGACCGCTCGGACATCCATCGGCCAATCGCGCGCCGATCATGGCTATCGCACCTCCCACAACCGCCCAAAACGCGCGCACAAAAATACTTTTTCCAAAACATTTTTCCCAAGTCGGCGGAACTGCCTCAAATTTAAAACTACGGTCTAAAATTGATGCCAAAAATGCGCCAATAAAAATCCCAATAACAAGCATAAACTGCCAATCAATCTTGATTTTTTCTTTCGTAAAATATTCGTTTTTCTCAACACGTTCTGGCGCGATATTTCTTTCTAAAAGCCCGGCCGCGCGAACAAAAGTCGTTGAAGCTCCTAAAAAATTCGTCTTCCCTAATATTTTTGTGGTCGCAAAAACCGAAACAACCGCAAGGACACCAACTAATGCCCCGGCCAGATAAGGATTCCATCCTCCGTCAGACGTTTTTAATCTCATCTTGACTCCTTTCTTTTTCTTTAAAATTTTTTAAAGAATAACGGAAAGTTTATTATCTTCGACACGATAATACAACGGCGCTACTTTAATTTTCGGATAACGTTTTTTAAGTCGTGCGGTTTCGCTGAGAATGAAGTCAATCTCATCGCCGATTTCATGCATCAGCGCTAAATTCATAAAATGTTCTTCGGCCGCTTGTTTCGTCCAGCCAGCCCTCTTGACAAGACCGCTGATAAACTCATTCTTTCGAGCGATTAAATTAACCATTGCGCAATGATTATGCGCGATAAGAGCGATATGTTTTACTCCTCCAACGGCAATCGCGTAAGAAACCTTAAATTCACTATAGCGTAAATTCGCACCGCCGGAACGGATAATATAAGCAAAATTATCCGGAATATGTAAATGCTTGCGATTATCCATACACATTCCAATCAGAAGCTCTGCTTGAGAATATTTTTCAAACGAACGATTCAGATTATGATATTCCAATAATTTGCCAATAGGAGTATCACAATAATTTTTAGGGATATCTTTTTTCTTGATAATAGGAAGAATTTTATGTTTCATAATTTTTTGACCAATTCTTTATCGCGAGCCAACATGAAATTTCTTAATAAGAAGAACCCAGATGAGCCATCCTAAAACAACCATAGCGACCATAAAAAGAGAATAAGAAACTTTCCAACTCATGAAACGTGTCATCATACTAAACTCTGACATGCCGCCGATACTCGCGATTAAGTTCAAAGGCAAAAAAACGACATTAATAATAGTTAAATTACGCAAAAGCACATTCATATTATTATTAATGATACTTCCGCGCGCGTCTATCAAGCCTGAAAGAACAGAGCTGTAAATTTCCGTTTGTCGGCTGCATTGCTGATGTTCAATAATAATATCATCCATCCCTTCTATTTCTTCTCTTGACAAACCCATTTTGTCCGTATTAGAACGCAACTTATTTAACACTGAGGAGTTTGTTTCTAACGCATTAATGTAATAAATCAAACTTTCTCCTAAAGCAAACATTTGGATCAAATAGCGATTTTCCGCCGAAACATTTAATTTCGTCTGCAATTCGGTCGTGAGCTGTTTAATCACTTTTAAATGCGCCAGATAATGATGAATCGAATACAAAAAGAATTTTAAGACGACGCTACTCAAAGAGGTTATCTTTTTAAATTCACTATTAATAAACGGGTCATTGCTGTCACCTAAAATAACGATCAGTTTATTTTGTTGCAGAAAAAGGCCAACAGAAGAGACTTTAAATTTAAGTTCATGTTCAAAAGACACATTATCCGGGCGCTTCCAAATAATATAAATATGATCTGTGGTAAACTCGACACGAGAGACTTCATCAGGGTCAAAAGCAGAATCCAAATCGTGACGGGTAATATTTAAGCTGTCTTTAAGTTGTTGTTTTTCCGCTTCATCAAGACCGGAATAAACAACCACATTGCCGAAATCTTCTGTGCTTGGCGCTAAAACGCCGTCTTTAATTTCATAAAATGTTTTCATATTGCTACCCTGTAATAATTTATTGAGAACTGCATTCTGCCACAAATCCGTTTTTTGCAACAAAATAATATTAGAAATTTAAATCATTTGCAATAGTAAAAACACTTTCTTATTCTAATATTTTTTTATTTTGCGGCAGTCTTTTATAATTTTCTTTAGTAATCACTTTCTTGCCACTTTTTTGCTCAAGCTCTTTTCTGGCATTACCTGCCACAGCACCGCCTTCAAAAGCAGATTGTTTGTTCTCAATAAACCCTTGAGCATCTTTATTTATCGAGATCTCTTTCGTTGACGCCTCGCCAAGCATTGAAAAGATAAGTTCCAAATCAGTCATATGATCCCGCAGATTTTCACGTTTAAGCCCCTTATGCTTTTTATAAGCAGAAGGCGTCATGTCAAATGTGGCCTTGGAAATTTCAGCGGTTAATATTTCGTATTCTTTCTGTCCCTTAATGCCTCGTTTCTGCCACTGGTCGGTCAATTCTTCACGAATGGCAATCCCGCGCATCCTCTTTTCAATCCAATCATCGCTATAACCTTTTGCCTTGTATAAAGCCCGGGTTCTTTTCTGAGCTAATTCAGGATTTTCTATTTCTTGTATTCGCTCATAACCTACTCTCGCCAACCAACGCTTGAACGGCTCGGCTTTCGCAGAAGGAATGGATTGAATAATACGAAAAACACCTTCGGTATTCGCGCACAGCATCTTCTGCTTACCACCCGAGGTCTGTACGGCAAGGGTATGTACAATTTGTACCCA
>JAKQLT010000136.1 GCA_029567025.1 Candidatus Omnitrophota bacterium
AACAAAATTGTGCCGCGAATATTAATTACCTTTCCCTCACAATGACAATCTTTTTTTTTGATCAGATCACAAATCCACAAAACATCAGAGAAGCTTATTTTGATATTGCAAAAAAATTTGACGAAGATATCAAAACCTATCACTATCGCGGGGCTGACGGACTTCATATCCACGACCTCGATTTTATTTCTGAAAAAGTGCTGAAAGACATCCTTCATGAGCTCTTGACATTACAAGAAATAGCCCCTGCCTATCAAGTAGCCATTCCGAAAAAAAATGGCAAAAAACGAGAAATATTTATTTATCCAACGAAAGAACGCATAAAAGCTCAAGCTATTTACCGCATCTTAGAACCCTTCTTTGACAATTACTTTTCAGGCTTTCTTTTTTCCTATCGGACATCCCATCCTTCTTATTATGCCGCCCGAAGCGCGGTCAGACGCTACAAAAGATATTACGGAGAAAATTATGTTTTTGTCACAGATATCAAAGACTACGCCGATACGATAGATCACATTATTCTTTTAGAAAAAATCAAAACTCTTGAGTTTGATGAAAAAACTGTAAAACTACTTGAACTATTTATCAAAACCAAAACACATGAAAATGGAAAATTAATGATCCGCCCTTGTGGCGTTTTAACCGGCACGCCTCTTTACGCGCTATTATCTAATTTTTATATGGATGAATTTGACAAATGGGCAGGGAAATATGTTGCCTTCTATCGACGAGTGGGAGACGACATGATCGCCATGGATAAAAATGAAACAAAAATCAAGGAAGTCCATCGACGACTTTTAGAAACAACCCAACGGCTTAAACTCCAAATCAATAAGAACAAACAAACGCTTATCAAAGATACCGAATCTTTTAAATTTTTAGGCTACAAGTTTCACAATGGACTTATTGGATTTGACGACAATGCCTTATCAAAAATAAAAATAAACTGGGAAAAAAGACTTACTCGAAGGACAGAAAAGAATATTTCTGAAAAGATGCGCCATTTCAAAAGAAAAGCAAAAACAAAAGAAAACAATCATGATTATATTATCCAAAGAATCATTGAACAAAAATCTTTGGTCGATGACACCGAACAAATCAAAAAATTATCTGATTATTTAATAGAAACTGTTTCTTTTTATTTTTTTGGATATAATAACAAACGAAAAATAAAGGAAACAAAAGAAATCCTAAAAAATCTTAAAATACGATCATTATTAGAACACTACTTACTTTTTCATTCAAAAAAGATTCCTCTTTAATATCCTTTTTAACCTACTTATGAACGAACAATTCAAAACTTATCAAACGCGCCAAAAAATTCAACGAAGCATTAACGCTCGAGCCTTCGAGCCTTATCACTTCGCTTTTATTATTCATTTCCTCAAGAAAAACCGCAAAAAAATAATAGCCGTACTTTCTCTTTTATTTATCCAAGCGCTCATGGAAGTCTTAACGCTTATCTTTATCAGTGGCTCCATTCAAGAACAAGCCTTTAACGCCTTTCATCAAAATAAACTCACACTCATTTTTATTATTCTTTCTTTAGGGATAGTTGGATATCTTGCGATATCCTTTTTTGCTTTAAAACTTGAACGTGAAACAGTCCTTGATTTTATCAATAAGCTCCGTCGAAGTTGGTTTTTTCTTATTCTTAAACGCTCTGAAGGAGCCATGACAAACGAACGAAAAGCTGATTTTATCGCTAAAGCCTCTTATCATTTTCCGCTTGTTTCCCTCGGCATTGATAATAGCGCCTTAGGGATCATCCGATGGGGACTTTGCGGATGCGTCTTACTTATTGTCGCTAGCACAACAAGTGTTTATCTTATGTTAGGAAGCCTCCTCATTATTACAGGGAGTCTCTTAATAGGATTTATCGCCTATCTTATAGCCAAACATTATGTGTCTCAGGAAGTCACGTCCTATTCAAAAGTCCTTCGGCATATCGATCTGAGTTTATCAGAATTCGCTTTTATCAAAACCTTTAAGCAAGAAATCTCTTGTTTAAAAGATCTGAATGCCGTGGTCGCTGTGGATACTTATTTTCGCGTAAGAAGAGACCTTTGGTTACGTTATTTCCGAAAAATTATTTATATCCTATTTTTTATAGGGTCTTTAGTCCTTATCATCACGAACATCTATCATCCTGAAATATTTTCACGATTATACATAGACGAACAAAATTTCATTATAGGCATTCTCTCTCTTTATGCTTTAAGATTATTTTACGAAAGCGGCCGCGTAGGGCTTTATGTGCCTCCGCTTCTTTTGGGGATATCTCTTTCTATTCCTCCTCGAACAATTAAAGAAAGTGACAGAAAAGAAATTCCTTGGTCCTTTATAGAATTCAGATCAAATAAAACGAAACTTTATCAAGAAGGAAATTATTTTAAAAATATCGCGTTACTTTTTGAAAAAGGAAAACGATATCTTTTCATCGCAGAACCTCGTCAAGGCAAAACCTCTTTAGCAGAACTATTCGCCGGAAAAATGCGCTTTAATAGAAATGGCTGGCTTGTCAAAATGGATAAAGAGAGATTTGATTACCGCCATTGGGCAACTCTTGATTTAAAATCATTTTTCATTTCTCCTTATTTTCATTCTGAAAAAACGATCGGAGAAATTATTCTCGCCAAAGAAAAATATACCATTACAGCAGAAGATCTTTTCTCTTTATATGCGCTAGCGGAAAAACATCCTTTCTTAACAATGGTTGTATCAAAAAAAAGATTTGTGGGCGAATCATTAAGATGCTTTGAGGCCAATAACTCTCTTCTTTTTGCTGTTTATGTGCTTCACTGTCTTTACTATAAACCTAATCTGATTTTAATAGATAACCTTTGGCTTGATTTAAACGACCCGCCAATCAACAGCCTGATTGCACTTATGGCTGATGAACTTAAAGATGTGACGATAATTGTTTTCTCAAGAAATAATAATGATATAATTCCTTATCATGAGAAATATCAAATTCAAATCAATTCTATACAACATCTTAAAAATGAAAAACTCAAAGAATAAATTCCGTAAAATAATTATCACTATTTTTATATTAACGGCGATTCTAACAAGCAGCCATTTTCTCGTTAAAAAAACGATCTCTTTTAAAAGGCTTGGGTCGATCCATCATCCGGTGCAAAACATCATCGCCGAAAAACCATTAGAAACCACCGTTTATTTCAATAATAACGTCGAGGAAACTAAAGCAATTGAAGAAATAAGACAATTTCTTCAAAAAGCTCAACACAGCATAGAAATAGCTATTTTTTCTTTTAATTCTAACCGATTAAAAGAAACTTTATATCAAGCCGCTCAAAAAGGGATTAAGGTCACGCTTATCCTTAATAAATCAACCCGTTTCCAGCATGACAAAATATTTACTAATCTTCCTCATGAAATAACAAGGATAGATGTTGGCTCCCACGATAGAAATAATTCTAAAAATACGCTCTATATGCATCATAAATTTATATTGATTGACCGAGGATATCCTTCACAAGAACTCTTAACCGGCTCCTTTGATTTTACGGATATTGGAGAAAAATATGTGCAAAGTTTTTTTCTTACAACATCCGACGATGCCTTAATATCAGTCTATGGAAAAGAATTTGATTTGTTAAAAAAGGGGATCTCAGGGCTCTCTAAACTGAAACAACGATCCTACGAACCCTGGGCCGCAAAAATACAATATCAAAACGAATTCGTAGAAGTCTGGATGTCTCCTGGCTTTTCAAAAAATTCTATAAAATACCGCGTGCTTGAACTTATTAACTCCGCTCAAAGCAGTATAGATTTTATGATATGGGACTTTACCGACGAGCGCATCGCACAGGCTTTAATCAAAAAAAGCCTCGCAGGAGTCAAAGTGCGCATCATCGCAGAAGATACCAATGCTTATACCCCGCACTCTATGATCCCATTTCTGTTATCAAAAAAAGAAAAGAATAATCTCTCTAATATAGAAATCATTCTTGATACAAAATCGAAAATGCTTATAACCGAAAGAGTCCCCGGGGGATTTAATCCGTATCTTCACCAACATACAATGATTTTCGATGAAAAGACAACTGTTTTTGGAACTAATAATTGGAGCTTTTGGGGATTTTACCGCAATGACGAAGATATGCTGATAACCAATAATGCGTATCTCACAAACGAGTTTCAGAAAACCTTCAATTTCTTCTACCAGACGTTAAAATAAAAAATATCCGCGCATACTTTAAAGAAATTTATTGCTTTTGAGGAGTCATGCTGGCGACCGGGGCATTAGTGGCCAATATACAATTACAACCTACTGGCTCAAAGAAATTCCCTGTTGGACTATCTAACCCTAAAGCACATGTTCCAACGCTTGAGTTTGCCTCTAAGCCCCTGGAGTATATGACATAATACCGAGAATCATCGCCTGGATGAAAACTGATATAATAATTCCCAAAAGGATCAATTAAATTCTTTTCAGCTATAAGTTGAGGAGTTGCATTAACTAAACTAATGAGTTTTAAAGGATTAGGAAATTCCCCATGAGTGATTTTATAACTTTCCATCGCCACTTTTAATACCCCTACCTCCCGCTGAGCCTTTGTGATGCGCACTTGATCCTGCATACCTTTGACACGCGGAAGCGCTGTTCCAATCAAAATTGCTAAGACCGCTAAAACCACCAGAATTTCCAATATAGTAAAACCTTTAGCTAAAAGAAATTTCTCTTCTTTAGCCTGTTGACGAATCGTTTCCGCGAAATTCTGTAAAATTTCTTTTAAATAGGCATTTAACTTTTGACTTAATCCATTAAAAGCATAATCAAGAAATATCGTTACATCTCCACTATCCCGAGCCGCATTCAAACAACGACAATATTCTTCTCGAGTCTCATTATAATAATTCGCTAATAAATGGGCAATTTGCGCGGAAACTCCCGCATTACGCAAAATCGCATATTGCAAAAATCGCGAAAGGCTGCCATTACCGTCATAAAAAGGATGAATCGAGATAAAATACATATGCGCCACAATAGCCTTAATAAAAGCATTCCCTAAATCAGAACCTTTTTCACTCTTAAAAGCATCACTATCGAGCCAATAAAATAATCGCTCCATATACACCGGGACTTCTTGACAACACGTGCCTACAATAATATTTTTCCCGTCTTTCACAACCTTCATCGGCCCTTTCCGATATTGCGCTGATGGCATCGATGGATGTTGAGGAATATTTAAAAATAACCTCTGGTGATATTTAAACATTTCCTCAATAGTGATAGGGATCTTCTCTTGGGCATCCGCTTGGGCTGAAATGTCATTATAAATAAACGCCACATTTTTAGCCTTAATTTCCCGATACTGTTGTTTTAAAGATTCATCGGCTTGAGGATCCTGAAAAATTTCGCTCATGGGCTCACTATGCATCGTCAAATGAATCATCTTCCGTTTTGAAATTTTATATTTCGAAAGTAATGACGTAATCCGCTCACACACCGTCATGCAGGAAGCTAAACGGTCTAAATATTCTTTCGGCAAGTCATCAGTCTTAAAAGTAAAATCCAATCCAGGATAATTATGGTTAAATAATTTTTCCTGTTCTTTTTTATTTTCATGATCACAATTTTTACTCATACTCCTCCTTTTTTTTATTTGAGAGCCTTTGATCGTGGCAGGAAGAATTATATTCCTAAAAAAACGAAAGCGGACAATTAGAAAGTTTACTGCCACATGGTTAAAACAACTTCATTGATGCCATTGGTTAAAACAACAGTGCTCTCACGGATTTGTTTAACCGTCCATCCGTCAATATTATCACCGACACCTAATACTTTATCATTAATAATAACGCTTGGCTTAGAACCGCCCCATAACATCCCCATCACAACAAGCTTTTCTACTGGTAAAACATTTTCTTCTACCCTCACAGGATTCGTTTGCGCCAACGCATGAAGATCGCTCACATCAAAAGGATTTCGCTCTCCCCATTGCTCTGGCAAAACTTTTTTCTTCTCTTGTTCTTTTTCTTGAGCTAAAAGACCCATCAATTTTTTCTTATCAATCTCTTCTACGGCTTTCACAACCGCCTCTTTAACAGAAGACGCCGTTATCCCAGCTTTTGTTTTAGTCTCTGATATAGCCACGGTAGATCTTTTTTTTGTATCTTTCGGCCAATACACAAAAACGCCAATAGGAATCAGTATTAAAAGAATTATCAATGTCTTTTTATTTTTGTCCATATTTTTTCTCGACTAAAACAGCAATCTTAATCTTTGATTTAAGAGTGGTGCTATCCGCATCCTCAGGCGTTATAACAAGCTCTTGAACATCCATTAATCCGCTTTTTGTTTCTTTAAGCGCTTTTAAAAATAATCCTAAATCTTTAAAAGAAGATGTCCCTTGGGCAAGAAAAAAAGCTTTTTTATAGAAATCCTCTTTCGTTTCTACAACACCCGCGGCTTCTAAAGACGCAAATTGAACATTATGCTCAACCGCCAAACGCGTGATTTCGCGCATCAGAAATGAATCCGTTTTCTTCTCAAGAAGCGGCATCATATCATCTTCTTTCTTTCGACGAGAAAGAATATCGCGCAAAAATACAACTTCTTGCGTTAGAACATCTTTATCTTTATGGATATGGGCTATTTCAGCGTTAAACGAGAAATATAAGAATCCGACGACGAAACATAAAAAAACAAAAAAAATTAAAGAAAAAATTAAAAAATATTTTTTAGGGTTTAATTTAAATTTCATCGCGCATCCCCGCTTAACAATGTTCCGGTAATCTTAAATTCAACGGCATCTGTTTTATACACAATAGGTTTTTGAGACGCTATGCTCGCGTTAGTTAAAAAACATTCTTGCAATGTTAAAAGCCATTTATTTAAAATATCCATAGCCGCTTTTTCTTTTCCTAAAACAAAACCCGACAATGTCATCTGGCCTTCTTTAAAATCTAATTGTGTTAAATAAATCTCTTGCGGCGTCACGCTTAACTGTTTTAATAAACCACAACTACAGGCCCTCTCCCGGGCCAACTTTCTTAAAACAAGTTCCTGTTCAAAATCCTTAACCTGCGGCAATAACAATTCATATTCTTTTTGAACCGCATCCCGCTCTTTAACCGCCTGCGTCTTTTTTGCCGATAATCCGCTATAAACGCTCAATAATATCCCCAAAAATAAAATAACAACACCCGCGATAATCATACGCTCAAACGATTTTTTCTTGCGGTCTTTTAAATGGGCCGGTAAAAGGTTGATTCCTTTACAATCACTTAAAGCCGCTCCTATGGCCTTAGCCAAAACCGGTGCGTCGTCTTGAGACAAAACAACGCCGTCAAAAAGCGTTTCAACATCGCTTAAAGGATTTCCTAAACATACCGAAACGCCTAATTCCGCGTTTAAAAATTCCAGCAATCCTTTCATGCGCGCCACACCACCAAAAAGAATAAGACGATCGACTTTTCCGGCAGAAAGCCGTTCTCGATAATAATCAAAAGACCGGCCGATTTCCTGGACAAGCTGTTCTAAGCTCGGACGAAGAAGTGAAAGAATATGATGCGCCGAAATTTTTCCTAACGCGATATAATCATCTTCCGGCGAAGGAATGCCGTATTCTTTTTTAATCTGCTCGGCTTCCTCCATCGTTAAGCCTACTTTTCCTTGTTCCGTAAAAAAAGCCCGCATCAAACTGCGGCTTAACATAAAACCGGTAACAGACAATTGACGAGATAACTCTAATTGACCATTACGGTAAATATTTAATTCCGCGGCCATAGTTCCCATTTCAATAATCGCCACAATTTCATCCGTGCGGACTTTAGATTTTTTAATAATATTTTCAATAGCAATGGATAATGGAATGATAGACGTGACTTCTAATCCGACGGGAGATTCCACTTTTTCATCGGCTTCAAGCCCGGCCAAAGGTTTTGCTTGCTGGCGCATAAATTTAGCCAATAAATTATCAACAGCGCTTTTATCAATAGCGGCCACCGTGACATTTATTTTTTCAATCCCATTATCAATCGTGCGGCCCGCTATTTGAAAATCAAAGATCAGGTTTTCAATATTAAACCGCTTAGAATTCATCATTTCCAGATGCACTGCCTCAAAAAGCTCTTCTTTGGGCATCAAAGGCATAATCATATTTTCAACAACAATCTGACGGCTGGATAAAACACAAACAATATCCGCTTTTTTCGTATGAAATTGAGATAAGACACGTTTTAAAGTCGTTATCGTGGCATTTTCCCGCTCCCGCTCATGAAAAATTTCAATCGGTTCAACTGCTGTTTTAATAAGCGTAGGCTTTCCCTTATATAAAACGACTTGCGCGACATCAACGGACGTAATCCCGATATCGATTCCGATAACCGAGCGGCCTTGGCCTAATGTTTCCTGAAGCTTAAGCCATTCAGCGTTAGTATTTTCAACTTCTTTTATATTTTTATCTTCGACCATAATATTTTTCTAAATTTCTTTCCAGGAACCTGCGACTGGCGTAATGGATTTGCTACCTTCTGTCCCATTATAAATAGCTTTCACTTCTTCGGCTGATAAGGCACGATTATAAACTCGCACATCATCTAAAATCCCACACGCAAAATAAGCCTTAGCTTCAAAACTTCCAATTCTAAAAACATTGCTTGATTCTCCAAGAATAAAACTTACCTCAAGAGGAGAAAAAGCTTCTACTCCATCTAAATATCCTGAAAAAGTAGTTCCATCATAAGTATAAACAATATGATGCCAATCTGTATCAGAAATTGGCATAGCGATATCTCCCGGCTTAAGCTCTCCTGAAACAATATAAAAATATACGGATCCTGGAGCATCGCCGAAATTCCAAAGAATTCCATAATTCGTTGTCTCAGGACCGTCTGGAATCCTGCTTAATAAACCATTCTTTGTCGATTCTAAATCTGTTGATTGAAACCAAAGAGAAAATGAGAAATTATCACTAAGATTTAATGACTCTGAAGAGGAAATTTCCACATAATCATCTTTTCCATCAAATTCGAGCGCTCCATCAACTTGGCCAGTTGTCCACGTTGGTCCATTATAAAGAGAACCATCATTCCCATTACTGCTCGAATCAACGGCTGCGTCTCCTTCTGTTTCATCCAATTTCCACCAGGCAACCGCGTCATTCGACGCTGAAATATTTAATGTAATTGTCTGTTGAATGGTTCTTGAAACGCCGTTGCATGTTCCTTGCGAGGTAAGAAGAATATCATCTTTCGAAGTTTCAACCCAAATAATATATTCTCCATCAGAAAAACTTTCCCTTTTGGGATTCTTGGGATCTTCATCTGCCCCCGGTTCAGCCGGATAATTTTCAGTTCGCCAACTTCCGTCGGTTGAATCATCCGGCGCTGTGTTGAGCAAATACCACATCGCTTTATGAAGCCCGGCTTCCGCGATATAAAAAGCTTTCGCGCTATTGATTTGATTATTTGTATTTTTATTCACATAAATAATTCTATTTAAAAAAATCACGACAAAAACAACCATCGCGACCATAAACATAACCGCCATAAATAAAATGCTTCCTTTAAAATTTTTTATTCTCATAAATTCCTCGGCCTAACGCTCGTTCGCATAAAAAATTCTGAATCACCAGAAATTCCCGTAAGATTAATAGTAATCACATTATTTTCAACACTAAAAACGTTTGGGTCCTTTATAAAAGAAGCCATCAAAGAATAATTTTTATCCGAATCCTTAAAATATTTAAATAATTGCCAATATTCTCCACTTGGATGAGCTTCAATAAAAAAACCATATTTCCCTTCACCCTCGCCCAAATCCGCAGTAAAAGTTATTTTAAGGGATTTTGGTATCTGAAAAAGTGAAGCCTTAGACAAATTCCGCACCATAAGTTCCATGGCCTGGGAAATTTCTATGCGCACTTTTGAACGCGCTTCAGCCGCTTCCCACGAACGAAAACATGCTAAAAATGTCACAACAACTGCGCCGGTTAAAATAACCATCATCACCAAAGCAATTGTTAATTCAATAACAGTAAAACCGTTTTTTTTCATTAAGTTTCGGGGGTTAAATTCGTAAGTAATGTTGATAGGACAACTTGTTGTTCTGTTCCTTTGGAATCCCAATAAACCGTAACTGTTACTGTTTTAAGATTGTTAGGATCCTCATCGCTATCTTTAATTTCAACTTCCCACTCATAATTCGCAAATGGCTCACCAACGCTTTCTCTTTTTAACGCGTAATCGCCCAAAGACTGCCATGATGAGTCTTTAATGATTTCCATCTTTTCTTGGGCTAAAAAAACTGCGGTCATTTGATACTCAATCACTTGATCCGCAACCATTCCTATTGCCATAGAACGAATGACAGGAACAATTCCGACGGCTAAAACAGAAATAGTCAATAATAATTCTAATAAGGTAAAAGCTTTATAATGACATTTTTTTTCTAATATCATTTCTTAAAAATCCTTATGAAAACTAACATCCCGTGCCATTGGTGACACAGAGAAGCCCTTGAGCAACCATTCCTAAAGCGCCCGCGGTAAGAACTCCCGTATCTTCCACGCCAAAACTTCCATTCATAATATCTTCAGCGGATTTATCAAAAAGACCAACAGAGCCAACAACATAATATTTCCCATTATCAGAGGTCTTATAAAAATACTCTGTAAACTTCCCAAAGCCAAAAGGATCAATCATCAATTGAATTCCTCTCCTTCTTTGGCGGCAAAGAAATGAGTCCTTCTTTCTATCAGGAATTTAATTCTGCCGCCTCACTCTACCCAATGCTCAACCGCATCTTCACAGAAAATGATGAGTACCTTCGCTATAAAAATGTGTCCACAAACATGGCCAACACGCTCACCGTCCTCC
>JAKQLT010000237.1 GCA_029567025.1 Candidatus Omnitrophota bacterium
CTTAAAAATGGGGCCAACGCCGCGCTTCCACGCATAGCAATAACCACAATATCAACTTCTTTCAAAGCCACAAGGATTTCTAAATCCTCTTCGACGTCAAGAATCTTTAATCCTTTAAATTGCGACCTAAAAGCACCTATCTTTTCTTTATGTATGGCCACATAACGAGGGAAAAACTTTTTAACCTGATTTTCAAGGAGCTTATCATTATTATATGCGGTTAATCCTACAACTTTAAAACGCGCTGGAAACCGCTCAACAATTTTTAATGTATTAATTCCGATGGATCCTGTGGATCCCAAAATAACAATATTCTTTGGCTTCATAACGTTTTAAGAACAGAGCTCATATAAAAATAAAATGCCGGAGCTGAAAACAATAAACTATCAATCATATCCAACACACCGCCTAATCCAGGCAAAACCCGTCCAGAATCTTTCACATTAAAATCCCTTTTAATAAGAGATTCCGACAAATCACCCAATTGCCCAATAATTCCAAAGAACGCGCCCATCAACGCAACATGCATAACAGAAAAACCTAATCGCACCGGCAAAAGATCCTTAACAAAAATGGCCACCACAACACTTACTAAGAAACTGCCCAAACACCCTTCAATAGTTTTATTAGGGCTCACACGAGGCAACAAAAGATGTTTTCCAAAGAAACTACCAAATAATAAAGCCCCAATATCTCCGGATTTCGTCACCAGCAAAATAAAAGACAACAATTTGACGCCTTCAAATCCCGGCAACAAATAACGAATCTTAATTAAAAAACTAAAAAACCAGGAAACATAAATAATGCCGAAAAGTGTCGTAGAGATTCCAATAATTGCCTTATCATTATCCTTTCGCGTAAATTGCATCAAAAAAATCGTTAATAGCACAAGAACAATGAATAATAATTCCCAACCTTTAGTCGGCTCAAACCTCATAAAAATGGACAAAGGAATGAAACATCCAATGACAATCCCTGTATAACTATAAATAGGAATGCCTTTTTTCTTCGTCAAATAAAAAAATTCATAAAGACCGCCGATCGTTAACGCCAAATGAAAAATAATGAACGCCCATCGATTAAAGATAGCGCAACAAACTAAAAATATCATAAGTGCCGCGCTAAGGATTCTTTCTTTACTCATGATTTTTCTCCTTTAAAATTCCCCCGTAACGTCGCTCACGATTCTGAAAATCAAGAATGGCTTTCTTAAATTCCACCGCTGTAAACTCTGGCCAATATTTCTCTGTAAAATAAAATTCCGCATAAGATAACTGCCAGAGCAAGAAATTGCTTATTCTTTTTTCTCCTGATGTACGAATAAGAAGATCCGGGTCCGGCAATCCTCGTGTATAAAGAGCATTGCTAAAAACCTCTTCCGAAACATCTTCAACATTGAGATTGCCCGCTTTTATCTTTTTAACGAGGTCTTTAACAGCATCCAAAATTTCTGTTCTTGCACCATAATTAAAAGCTAAATTCAAAATTAATCCGGTGTTATTCTTCGTTTTTTCAGTCACAGAACAAATCGTCTCATAAACGGATTTCGGCAGGCCATCATAACGGCCAATCGTTTGGAACTTAATATTATTTTTTACCAACTTCATTAACCGATCATTTAAAACAGAAACTAACGTATTCATTAACATAGAAACTTCTGTTTTAGGCCGCAACCAGTTTTCTGTCGAAAAAGTAAATAAAGTCAAAACTTTAATCTTCCACTCTAACGCCGCATTAATAATTTCTTCAACCCTCTTCACTCCTTCCAAATGTCCTTGCGTGCGAATCAAACCCCTTTTTTTCGCCCACCGACCATTGCCGTCCATAATAATCGCCACATGACAAGGAATATTATTTTTTTCTGTCTCTATCACAATCGTTTTCTTCATCTCTTTTACTGATTCAAATAAAATGGGGGATATACGATCCCCCAATCTCAACGCTACTTTAAACTCTGCTAAGTGTCCGTTACATCAACATATCCTTGATTTTAAGGATTAACCGCGTTTAAATCTTATTGCGACACAGGAAGGATATTCTCCAGTTCCTTTAATTTCGATTCTAACGCCTCTTTGACTTTCGATGCTTTTTCTAACCGATCTTTTAAATCATTATTAAACGCTTGTGTCTGTTCGGCAACACGGGACAATCCTTTTTTCGTATCTTGTGCCTTATTAAGATTTTCTTCTAAATTCTGTTTTTGTTGATTGGTTTCTTGAAGCATCTGCTCTGTCGTTAAACGTAAATATCTCTCTTGCTCTAACTCTTTATTCGCGTAAACCGCTTTTTGATTAAAACGAACAGCTAATCCGATGCTCGATAGAACTAATATAATAATGATAGCAATAATAACAATGCGCATATTTTTTATTGATTCAGGTTATCGGCCTTTTTTCGTTGTCGGCGGTAAAATAACAATTTCAACACGTCGGTTGCGCTGTTTTCCTTGAACGGTATCATTTGAAGAAACAGGTTTAAATTCACCATATCCTGTGGCGGATAACCGTTCAGGAGAAACTTGCTTCTCGTCTGATAAATAATGAAGAACGCTTAACGCGCGCGCCGTTGATAATTCCCAATTTGATTTCCATTTAGAATATTTGATAGGCTGATTATCCGTATGGCCTTCAACGCCAACAGATAAATCCTTAACGGTTGTATTTAAAACACCTGCGACTTTTTCTAAAGTCATTAGCGATTCAGATTTAAGGTCAGCTTTACCTGAATCAAAAAGGACTTCAGCAACAAAAGTAATGACAAGCCCTTTCGAAAGCATTTCTACTTTGACTTGTTTATCGCCAATTTCTTGCTTGAGACGTTCCTCAAGCTCTTGTTTAGCTTTCTCAAGATCGGATAATTCGCTCTTTAATTTAGAAATTTTTTCGACATCAACACGTCGACCTTTTTGGAAAATAAGCGTGCAACCGCTTAATAAAAAACTCGCCATGACCACAAATATTATGAATGAAAATGTCTTTCGGGAATATCTGCGCATCCAATCCTCCTTTATACTTTCTTTTATATTTAATATATAAAATATTAATAATTATAAAAAATTCTTACCCAAATTAACATACGCCCTATTCAAAGTCAAGAATTTTGTAAAAACCTAATACTTACAATAAGATACAGTCTTATCGAAAAATGATTTGATCCCGGCTACTGCCAATAGAAACATATTTGACTTGGACCTTCAAAAGCTGTTCTAATCGCTCAATATAAATCCGCGCATGATGCGGCAATTCTTTGTATGTTCGAATACCGCTTAATGGTGTACACCACCCTTTCATTGTTTCATAAACTGGCTTGGCATGACTAATAACCTCGAAATCCATAGGAAAACTTTTATATGTTTTCCCTCTATAACGATAAGCCGTGCATATTTTGATTTCTTTTAAATCATCCAACACATCTAATTTCATAATAGCTAATTCTGTAATACCATTAATAATGGCGGAATAACGAACCAACACACTGTCAAACCATCCGCATCGACGAGGGCGTCCTGTTGTTGCCCCATATTCTTTCCCTTTTTTACGAACAATTTCGTCCATTTTACAAGAAAATTCTGTCGGGAAAGGCCCTTCGCCCACACGAGTTGTATAAGCTTTCACGCACGCGATAGCCTTATCAATTTTCATAGGAGCCACGCCGCTTCCGACACAAACTCCGCCGACAGTCGAATTGGAAGACGTGACAAACGGATAGGTTCCAAAATCAATATCCAAAAAAGTCCCTTGCGCTCCTTCAAAAAGAATGTCTTTTTTCTGATCAATCGCCTGATTCAAATAAATCGCGGTATCACACACATAAGGAGCAATTTTTTTTCCATAATTTAAATATTCCTGATAAATATTTCTAAATCGAAAATCATTACGACTATAAACTTTTTTAAAAATCTCATTTTTCTCTCTTAAATTATCTGCCAATTTCTCTTTCAAAATTTTAGGATTCAAAAGATCAATGATTCTGATTCCGCATCGCGTGACCTTATCCGCATAACATGGGCCAATGCCACGGCCTGTGGTTCCAATCTTATTTTTTCGCTTCGTTTCTCTTAAAGAATCTAAAATCCGATGATACGGCATAACCACATGACACAATCCTGAAATCTTTAACCGTTTGGGGGTCACCTTAATTCCTTTTGACTCCTGCTCGGCAATTTCAGCCAGTAACGCTTTAGGGTCGACAACAACACCATTACCGATCACACAAACTTTACCTTTATGTAAGAGCGCGGATGGCAACAAATGAAAAATATATTGTTTTCCATTAACGATGACAGTGTGTCCGGCATTATTGCCGCCTTGATAACGCACCGTAATATCTGAATTTTCCGAGATAATATCGATAAGTTTCCCTTTGCCCTCATCGCCCCACTGTGAACCCACAACAACAGTATTCATATTTTCCCCTTCTGTGAAGAAATGTTAAAAAATCTATGCAAAAAAAGAATACAACAATCCCAATCCAGCAGATAAATAAATAGCGGATAAAATGATTTTCAACAGCGATATCCATTCTAAAACGACCGCTTGAACTTTGCGGGAACTAAAGACCCACAACATCCCAATCCAAGCTACAATCATCAATATCCAAGAACTTGCGCTAAATAAAACAAGCGTCAGAATCAGTGAAAATTTTGTATGCCCTTGTTTAAAAAGGTCAATAAACAACGCATAATCATGACCCAAGACGGATTCCATAATAGCCATAAAAAAACCTATTACCGCAGATAAAAGAAACAATCCAATAATAGAAAAAATATTTTTTATTCTGGTGTTTTGTTTTTTTATAGACCCGCTAAAACTTTCTTTTAAATATGACGGTATTTTAAAAATAAAAGATTCTATTTTCTGGGATTTTTTATACACAAGCCAATCTTTAAAATGTCCTATTCCGCAAATAATAAAAATCACGGCCAATCCAGCATACATCCACCGAATCATATCAAAAACAAACGTTTCCTGTAAAAGCTCGTCGAATCCTCCAAGAACAAAAAGGGCTTTAACAGCTCCTGCTATTAAAATTACGACAAGCCCGCATCCTATAAGTCTTTTACGCGTTTTAGCAATAACAGATAAGAACGTGATAAAAATAATAAAACTTGCTAATCCGCAAGGATTTATCGCGTCTTGTAGCCCAAATAAAACTGGCGGCCAAAAAGAAAACATTCTTTCTGACCTGCCAATTTTATTTTGTAAAAATTTCTCTTGAAACATAAAAACCTTAAACTTTTATAAATTTAACAAAAAGAATCTCAGGCGCCTTTTTTAATTTCTCAATGGAGCTTTCAGGGACCTCGCTATCAACGTTGACAACGCTGATGGCCTGTCCGCCTTTTTTCGCGCGTCCAAACGTAATGCCCGCAATATTAATTTTTTCCTGAGCCAGAATCGTTCCAACCGCGCCTACAACTCCGGGCCTATCATTATTATTAATAAAAAGCATGTCGCCGTCGGGAACCGCCTCAACGTAAACATCATTAACTTTAACAATGCGCGGTTGTTTATTGCTTGATAATGTCCCCCAAATCATCAAAGGTTCTTTATCCGTCGTTATTTGAACACTAATACAGTTAACGAATTCTTCTTCTTTTGTTGATTGGATTTCCTGAACATTAACGGCGCGTTCTTTCGCCAAATCAAGGGCATTAATAAAATTAATCGTTTCCCCTAAAATAGGCTTTAAAATACCATTGACTAAAGACAACGTGATCGGCGCTGTTTTATATTCTGTCATAATGCCGCTATAAGTAATCTTAATTTCACTGATAGCCCCAGAAATAAGTTGCCCAGCAAATTTTCCCATTTTAAAAGCTAATTGGACATACGGCGCTAAAATCTTATGTGCTTCAGCGCTCATCGTCGGAAAATTAGCCGCGTTCATAATGCCTTTGCCTAACATCGCATCACGAATGGTTTCCGCGATTTCAACCGCGACATTAATCTGCGCTTCAGAGGTGGAAGCGCCTAAATGAGGAGTTACAACACAATTATCAAATTTAAATAAAGGCGAACTAAAATCTGGCGGCTCTTGTTCATACACATCTAAAGCACAACCGGCAATCTTTTTTTCCTGCAATGCTTTTATAAGAGCCGTTTCATTAATAATACCTCCTCGCGCACAATTAATAACACGCGTTGTTGGTTTCATCAAAGCAAATTCCTTGTCTGAAATCAAATCCGTTGTCTCGGATGTTTTTGGAATATGGACGGTAATATAGTCCGCATCTTTCACAAGTTGTTCCACAGTAACCATTTGAACACCTTTTTGTTCAAAAACTTCCTTCGATAAAAAAGGATCAAAAGCAATGACGCGCATCCCAAAGGCCTTTCCAAATCCTGCTACCGTTGAACCAATGCGTCCCAAGCCAATAATTCCGAGAACTTTTCCATAAAGCTCAACCCCTTCAAATTTATTACGTTCCCACTGCCCGCTTTTTAAAGAAGCGCACGCCTGCGGAATATTGCGAGACAATGAAAGAATTAAACTCCACGTTTGCTCCGCAGTCGATGTGGTATTTCCCGCAGGAGTATTCATCACCACAATCCCTTTTTTCGTTGCGGCTTTAAGATCAACGTTATCCAATCCAACACCCGCCCGCCCAATAAACTTTAAATTATCAGCGGCCTCAATAATATCCGCTTTTAATTTAGTGGCGCTACGAATAACAATGGCTTCATAATTCTTAATAATCGCTTTTAATTCTTCTGGCTTTAATCCCGGTTTATAATCCACTTCGAATTCCGGAACCGCATTCAAAATTGCAATACCTTCTTCCGTCATTTTGTCGCTAATTAAAATTTTCTTTTTCATCTCACTTCTCCTTCTTTAACTGGCCCGCACCCTGAAAGACGCAGTTCCAGGTGATAGCTTAAATCAGATTATTTAAGTCTATCGGTTTTTTCAAACAGCACTTCCTCTTTTTCTTGAATAAAAATTTTGCTATGATTTCCTTAAAAAACTGCTTATTCGTTGAAAACTTTTTGAGCGGCGGCAACTCCTGATCCTAAAGTGAACTGATATCCTAATTCTTTTAAAACTTTTTCGAGACAAGAAATGCCGGTTAAAACATCATATTCATCCACACAGCCCATATGAGCCATACGAATCACTTTTCCTTTTAACTCATCGCCTTGCCCTCCGGCGACAGAAACGCCATAAGTATCCCTCATGATTTTCATGACTTTTTCCCCGTCGATACCTGCAGGCACATTAATTGTCGTTAAAGCATTTGACATGCACGACTCATCGGGGAACAACGTCAATCCTAACGCTTTAGCCGCAGCGCGAGCGCCTTTGGCTAATTTGGCATAATAATTAAAAATGGGGTCTAATCCTTCTGTTTTGAATCGCTTAATACTTTCTTGTAAAGCAATAATAATTCCAATAGCCGGTGTAAACGGTGTGTCAATTTTTTCAATTGCTTTCTTCGCCTTTCGAAAATCAAAATAATATCGCGGCGTTTTACAAGCCTCAACTAATTTATACGCTTTCGGGCTTACAGAAACAAAAGAAACGCCCGGAGGCAACATAAATCCTTTATGAGAAGCAGACACAACAACATCCGCATGCCATTCATCGGTTTTAAGATCCACCACGCCTAATCCGCTAATGGAATCGACGACTAAAACAGCATTAGTGTCTTTAACGATTTCCCCAACAGCTTTCACATTGGTCGTAACACCCGTCGATGTTTCACAATGCGTGATAAAAACGACCTTCGCATCTTTATTCGCGTCTAAAACCTTTTTTAATTCTTGAGGATTCACATCTTTTCCCCACGCGACTTTTATAACCACAGGCATAACACCATACGCCTTACAAATTTCCGTCCATCGTTCGCCAAACTTTCCGCCTTCAACACAAATCGCTTTATCGCCGGCTGAAAGAAGATTACACACGCTGGCCTCCATCGCACCTGTTCCGGAAGACGCAAAAAGAAAAACATCATTTTTGGTCTGCATCACAAATTTCAATCCATCAATAACTTCTTTAATCGCCTGCTGAAACTGGGGTGTTCGATGATGGATGATGGGCTTTCCTAATTCTGCGCAAAGATATGGAGGAATCTGCGTTGGGCCTGGCGTCAATAACAAATTTTTTTTCATATATCGTCTTTCCTTTCTCCTCTAAAAATATTTTTTAAAAAACTTAAATTTTTTCTTTCTTGATATTGGTAATAACCTCATCCACAAGACCATAATCTTTGGCTTCTTGTGCGCTCATAAAATAATCCCTATCGCAATCCGCTAAAACCTTTTCATAAGGTTTCCCGCTATGTTTCGATAATAACTTTGTAAGTTCTTCTTTCATACGTAAAATCTCTTTAGCCTGAATGGAAATATCACTCGCGGTTCCTTGCGCGCCGCCCCAAGGCTGATGAATCATAATACGAGAATACGGAAGAGCAAAACGTTTGCCTTTCGTTCCCGCGGCTAATAATAACGATCCCATACTCGCGGCCTGTCCAATACAATAAGTGCAGACATCAGGTTTGACAAATTGCATCGTATCATAAATAGCCAATCCTGCCGTCACAGAACCACCCGGCGAATTCACATAAACATTAATATCCTTATTCGCGTCCTCACTTTGTAAAAAAAGAAGCTGGGCGATAATGATATTAGCGACGTTATCATCGATTGCCGTCCCAATAAAAATAATTCTGTCTTTTAAAAGACGTGAATAAATATCATACGCGCGTTCCCCATGCGTTGATTTTTCAACGACCATGGGAATTAAGATTTGATTTTTATGTTCCATTATCCGCTCCCTTCCTAAAAAAGTTACGCCAAAATTATTCTGACCATTTGGCTTCTTTTAATAAAAATTCCATGACTTTAACAGGTAATTGTTCCCCTTCTTTTATCTCCATTTTCTCTTCTTGGGCAATCGCCTCTAAAATAAAATAAGCCTTAAGTTCTTTTTCAACGGCCCTTTTTAACTCTTCTTTCACTTCCGGCTCTTTTTTCTTAATATCATCATCGGACATTTTATACGTCTTTACTTGCTTTTTCCATTCCTCAAGACGTCGGTCGACTTGCCGCTCCAAAAGCGTTTGAGGAACAGCAAATTTTGTTTTTTGAAAGAGCTGCTCAACAACTTGATTTTCAATATCCATACGATTCTGACGATCTTTTTCCAACTCCATTTGACGCTTAATAAATTTCTTGAATTCTTCTAAACTGGGATAACCCATTCCTTTAACAAAATCATCATCTAAGGGCTTGTCTTCTGCTTGACCTTGCGCTTTTTTAAAATAATCCAAAGTTTTATTTAACTCTTCCTCGCTTATGTCTGGACTTTTCCTTTTAACAGTCAATCCTTTATAATCCTTGATTTTTACTTCTGGACGTATTTCCAATTTAGCCGTAAATTGAATCACGCTGTCTTTAAAACTAACATCGCAAATATCCGGCATATCAATAGGAAGGATTTTTTCTTGTTCTAACCCTTCTTGGTAGGCTTCGGGAATAATCTTTTTGAGAACTTCTTCACGCGCAAGAGATCCATAATGCGATTCCAATATCGGACGAGGAACTTTTCCTGGTCGGAATCCTTTGACTTTTGCAACTTTTCCAATGTCTGCGTAAACTTGTTCGAATGTTGCGTTGACCTTTTCTTTGGGGATTTGAAACTTTAATTCTCTTTTTATAGCATCAATTTTTTTTATTTCAACTTTCATTTTAAAAATTTTCCTCCTTCATCGTTTCTGATATTTTCATACAAATTGTTTTCTGTTGAGTTACATCGAGAATTTTTCACCGAGATAAATTTTTCTGGCATCAGGGTCATTGATCAAATCTTGCGCAGTTCCAGAAATCAACACGCGGCCTTCAGCGATGAGATATGCCCTATCGGTAATTGTAAGCGTTTCACGGACGTTATGATCCGTCAAAAGAATTCCCAATCCTTTATTCCTTAAATCTTTGATGATTTCTTGCGCTTCAGCGACAACAATCGGGTCAATTCCAGAAAAAGGCTCATCCAATAATAAAAAAGACGGATTGGTCACAAGCGCGCGCGTAATCTCTAATCGGCGGCGTTCTCCCCCGGAAAGCGTATAGGCCTTGCTTTTTGCCAAATGTGCGATATTTAATTCTTCTAATAAAGAATCCAAACGTTTTTTTCTCTCGCGCGGACTAATCTCTAATGTTTCTAAAACAGCTAAAATATTTTCTTCTACGGTCAATTTTCGAAAAATGGATGATTCCTGCGCCAAATAACCCATACCTAACTTCGAACGTTCATGAATCGACATTTTTGTAATATCTTCATGATCAAAAAAAATCTGTCCTTCGTTTGGCTTAATAATGCCTACAGCCATATAAAAAGTTGTCGTCTTTCCAGCTCCATTAGGACCTAACAATCCGACGATTTCAGAGCGCCCCACATTAATACTTAAATCATCGACAACCCGTCGACCGCCGTAAGATTTAACGAGACTCTTTGTCTCCAATAGATGTAATGGCATTTTCTCCCTCGGTTAATAAAATAATCTTTGGGCGGCCCGACAAGGTAATTTTTTTATCTTTGGCATTATAAACCGCCCGGTCAGCATAGGTTTTATTTTCTCCCTGATCAATGACCACATTACCAATACAAATAATTTCTTTAATTTGTTTTTGCGTTTGATCAAAATAAATTTCCATCCGATTCGCCTTTAACGTCTTGTCCTCTTGAATCGCGATAACATTATCATGAAATTCCGCCATAGATTTTATCTGATCAATCATCATGGGGCCATCACTCGTGATCGTCAATGTTTTTGCAGACACACCCGCTTCTGTGTTCATCATAACAGTCACATCTTTATTAATCTGGGCGTTTTTTAATCCCGGTTGCGCTTTTAATCCTTTCCCTGTCGCAGTAATACGCTCATCTGTAATTGTCACATTATCTTCTGTTGTAACCTCATTGGCCTCTTTATTCCAATCCAAAGAATTCGTCATAAGTTGTTGGCCTTCTTCACTTCTAATCACAACATCCTTTTCAAGGCGCATATTGCCGCTGGCTTGATCAATAGATCCTGTCTCCGCCGTTAAATTCACTTTTTGTTCTCCATAAGCATTCGCATCAACTTTTTTTAAATTGACCTGCGTGCCAACGATATCAGCGCTCTCGCCTTTTACATCCCAAGACTTCTCGCCTTCTTGCGTATATCCTTGAAGGTTAAATCCTTGAAATTTTTTATCTCCTCCGTCGATACCTTCAGCTAACGAGATAGCCGGCATCAATAAAACAGCAAAAAAAATCACAATATGTTTTTTTAACATAGCGGTTGGATTAACCCTTTCCATTGACCTTGCGTTTTTAAAATAAGCTCTATCACTTCCCGCACCGCTCCATTTCCCCCTGTTTTTTTTGTCACATAATCCGCATTTTCTTTAACCTCAGTCGCGGCATTAGCAACGGCCACACTGAAGCCGACACGTTTTAAAATACAAATATCAGGAAGGTCATCGCCCATAAAACAAACATTTTCATCTTTAACCCCAAAAATTTTAAGCATTTTCTTATACGTATTCATCTTCGGATACGCATCTTGATAAACATGATCGATTTTTAAATCTTTTGCCCGTGCGCTGACCGCAAAAGAAAATCGCGCTGAAATGATTGCGGTTTTTAATCCAGCATTTCTCCATAAAAACAAACCGAACCCGTCATAAACATCAAAATTCTTAACTTCTTTGCCCTGCTCATTAAGATTGATTTTTCCACTGGTTAAAACTCCGTCAACATCCATCGTAAGGACTTTAATTTTTTTTATTTTTTCTATCAAAATTTTCTTCATACAATTCCTGTCTTTAAAAGATCCTGAACGTCTAAAAGACCGACTAATTTTCCATGAGAATCAATAACAGGAAGCTCATCAATTTTTTTCCCTTCTAAAATACGAATCGTTTCAGCGGCTAATTGATCTTTCAAAATAGTTGTTGGATTCTTTGTCATAACGTCTTTAACTTTTTTCTCTAAAATCTGCGTGTCTTTTTCCAAATGGCGCCTTAAATCTCCATCTGTAAAAATTCCTTTTAATTTTCCTGTTTTATCTACGACGCAAGAAGATCCACATCGAGCTTTTGTAATAGCAAATAAAACATTCTTGACTTTGGTGTTTTCTAAAACTTTTGCCAAATGAGCACCTTTACGCATCAAATCTTCGACCTTTAATAAAAGCATTTTACCTAAAGCGCCCCCGGGATGATAAAAAGCGAAATCTTCTCGGCGAAATTTTCGTCGGAGGATCAAACACGCGGCCAAGGCGTCTCCCATCACAAGCGTTGCTGTGGTTGAGGCCATAGGCGCCAACCCTAAAGGACATCCTTCTTCTTTAACAGAGACATCTAAAACGACATCCGAATGTTTCGCTAAAGAAGATTTTAAGTTGCCTGTGATAGCAATACTTTTAACACCCATTTTTTTAATCAAAGGCAATAACGCCTTTGTCTCTTCTGTCTCACCGCTACTTGAAATCAAAATAACAACATCTTCAGGCGTGACTTGCCCTAAATCGCCGTGCAGGGCTTCGGCGCTATGCATAAAAATACTTGGTGTTCCCGTCGATGATAAAGTCGCGGCGATTTTGCGGCCAATAATACCAGTTTTTCCCATACCAGAGACAATCACACGGCCATGACATTTGACTATCAGTTCAACAGCCTTTATAAAATGATGATTAAGACGACAAACTAAATTTTTTATCGCTTGAGCCTCGATCAAAATCACTTCTTTTGCTTTTTTAATGGACATTGTCCTATCCTTTTCTCATGGTACGATCCAACGATTGAAGCATTTCTAAAAATTTCTCTAATTTGTCCAGGTCTAACATATTCGGCCCATCGGATAAAGCCTTTTTAGGATTGGGATGCGTCTCAATAAAAATAGCATTGGCCCCCGCCGCAATAGCGCAACGCGATAAAAGAGGAATAAATTGAGAACATCCTCCCGAAGCGTTTCCTAACCCTCCTGGCTGTTGGACACTGTGACTTGCATCAAAACAAACCGGATAACCTGTTTCTTGCATAATGGCAATCGAACGAAAATCTGTTACTAAATTATGATAACCGAAACTCACGCCACGCTCCGTTAAAAGAATTTTCTTATTTCCGGTGGATTCTACTTTTTTAACAGCTGGCGCAATATCTTCAGGAGCTAAAAACTGACCTTTTTTAATATTCACTATTTTTTTTGTTTCGCCTGCCGCTACAAGCAAATCTGTTTGTCGGCATAAAAAAGCCGGAATTTGAATAATATCCAAAACTTTAGCGGCAATCTCTGCCTCAAACGGATTATGAATATCACTTAAAACAGGAAGATTGAATCTTTCTTTCACTTCTTTTAATATTTCAAGTCCTGGAATTAAACCCGGCCCTCGATAAGAATGAACGGAAGTGCGATTCGCCTTATCATAACTGACCTTAAAAATAAACGGAATTTTAAGTCTCTGTGTGATTTTCTTAATCGTCGCGGCTGTTTTAAAAACATTTTTTTCATCTTCAATAACGCACGGGCCGGCAATCAATACAAACGGATTTTTTCCGCCTATTTTTATCTTTCCAAGTTCAATAATTCTCTCCATACGATTATCCTTGTTTTAAAAACTTTTCAACTTTTTTCAAATCTTCCCTTGTATCAACGCCTATGGTTTCTCTTTTCGTCAAAATAGTTTTTATTTTATATCCTGCCTCAAGAACACGCAATTGCTCTAATCGTTCAGTCTTTTCTAATAATGACGGTGTCATTTTTTGCAATCGCAATAAGAAATCTCGTCGATACGCATAAAGGCCTAAATGTTTATAATAAATCAGCTCTTTAAAATTCCTTTTATCTCGATTATAAGCAATAGAGGCTCTGGAGAAATAGAGCGCGTTTTTATTTTTATCAATAACGACTTTGACGACATTAGGATTATCTAAATCCTCTTCATGCGTTATGACCTTGATAACGGTTGACATCACAGCGGACTTATCTTTTTTTAAAGAACTCGCCAAGGCATCAATAACAGAATGATGAATTAACGGTTCATCGCCTTGGATATTAACCACAATATCTGTTTTTACATTTTTAACAACTTCAGCGATTCTATCCGTTCCGCTGGGATGATTTTTCGACGTTAAAAACGCTTTTGCTCCAAAGTTTTTCGCGACATCTAAAACGCATTTATCATCACAAGCGATAATAAGATCATCCAAAATCTTACTTTTTTTCACCCTTTCCCACACATGCTGAATCATCGGTTTTCCAAGAATGCCAACTAAAACTTTTCCAGGCAACCGTTTTGATTGAAACCGTGCTGGAATCACGCCTATGATACGCATACGCTATATCCTTTAATCGCTATCAATAATTCTTCTTTTGTAACGGCAACCGCGCCCAATTTTCCAACAACCACGCCAGCGGCAAAATTAGAGATTTCCGCGGCCTGTCTTTTATTGGCGCCAGCGGTTAAACTCAAGGTAAAAGTAGAAATAACCGCGTCTCCCGCGCCTGTGACATCAAAAACCTCTTTCGCTTTCGTGCTAATAGAAACAGGTTTTTCGCCTCGTTCAAAAAGCCGCATGCCGCGCTCACCTAAAGTAATCAATAAAGATTCTAAATCCAAATATTTCAAAAGTTCTTTTCCAGCTAAATCAATATCAGCATCTGTTTTTAATTTTTCCGTATGAACACCCAAAACATATGCTTTGGGATCCGTAATCTTTATATTATGAATAGCATTTTCTGCTTCTTTTAAATTAGGCGTAATGGAAGTGACTTTCCGGTAATAATTGAAATGTTCTACCTTAGGGTCAACCGTAATAATCTTTTTATTTTGAAGAGCTAATCCGCAGACAAAATGAACTAATTGAGGGGTAATCAGTCCTTTCCCATAATCCGAAATAATAACACCATCCACTTTTTTCATATTCTCTTTTATAAATTGAAAAATCTTATCCAAAATACTTTTATCAATGGACTCTTCTGTTTTCTCTCTATCAATGCGGACAATCTGTTGATGCTGAGCTAAAACGCGAACTTTCGTAATGGTAGGAAATTTTTTATCTATAAAAATACCGTCGGTATCAACTTTTTTATTTATCAATTCGTTTTTTAAAACACGTCCTTCTAAATCATCTCCCATCCGGCTGACTAAAACAACTTTTGCTCCTAAGGCCTTTAAATTCTGGGCTACATTCGCCGCGCCGCCAGGAGTAAAAAACCGTTCTTTTTCTAAAACAATCGGGACCGGGGCTTCAGGAGAAATGCGCGAAACAGAACCGCGAATATATTGGTCTAAAATAACATCCCCTATGACCAATATTTTCTTTTTATGAAACTTGCTAATAATTTTTTTATGAGAAGCGAAAGAATACATTTTTTCTCGTCTATAATTTTATATATATTAATAATTTATATGATTATTTTCTCCAAAAAGACTGCCAATTCTAACATAGTTTATATATGGCGTCAACAGCTTCTAAAACCTCATCCACAGAAATAAGCTCTAAAAGCTGACGTGGAGCTGACCCTGCTTTTTTAAACGAAAAAATACTTTTCTGTAAAGGAACGCTAATGACTTTCGATTTCTTACTTAAAGGCCCCCAACGTTCCGGATTAATTCCAGGCTGATTTCGAGTAAAAATAGCTACTGTTGGCGCCCCTATAGCTGATCCAACATGGAGAATCCCAGATTCATTAGAAATAACCATATTGCAACGTCCTAACATTTGCGCTATCTGATGTAAATTCGTTTTTCCTGTTAAATCATAAATAGACTCTAAATGTTTAGAAAATCGTTTTATCCTATCGGAAACATCGACCGTATCATTCCCTCCTAAAAAAATAATCTTACAGCCATATTTGTCAATAATAGAATCGACTAAAATACGATAACGATATTCGGGCCAATGACGAGATGGGTCAGAGCCTCCAGGATGAACTCCAATTAAAAAATCTTTATTTAAAATTTTATTTTTATCCAAAAATTCTTGCAACCACTCTTTTGATTCTTTTGTCACAGAAACATGCAATTCACAATCGATTGGCTTAATCCCTAAAGAACGCAACACATCCAAGCAATATTGTGTTTCGTGTTTTTTACCTTCATGCCTCGTATCTTTAATAGGATGCGTCAACAAAAAACCAAATTTATTATTTTTATAACCAATCCGATGAGGGACCCCTGCAAAAAAACAAAACAAATTCGAACGACGTTTCGTATGAAAAATAATAGCTGCGTCAAATTTCTTTTTCCGTATATCTTTTATCAATTTGATAAAGCCCCAAAACCCTTTATGTCTTTTCTTACGATCGTCTACCATAATCTCATCGATATAAGGATTAGCACTTACCAAATCTTTCGTAAAAGGTGTTACCATAAGGGTAATCCACGCATCAGGATAATTCTCCCGTAGCACCTTCAAACTCGGAGTCGTTAAAACAACATCTCCAATACGGTCAGTCCTGACAACTAAAATTTTATTGAATTTTTGCATCATCATAAAAGAACATCAATTTGGTCTAAAACCTTTTTAAAAGAAATAGAAGCTATACACTCATGCGGCTTTTTTATTTGAGGATTTTGGCAAACGAGACAGTCCTTTTCTCTGGCCACAAAAATACTTTTCTGACTCCACGGGCCGTATTGCAAAGGATTGGTCGGCCCAAAAATCGCTAAAACAGGTTTATCCAAATAGCTCGCTAAATGCATGGGCGCGCTATCATTAGAAATAATCGCCTGAGGGTATTTCATTAATTCTGCCAACTGAAGCAATGTTGTTTTTCCGCATAAATCAACAAAAGGATTTTTCATTAACTTCCCAATAGATTGAGCGACGATGGAATCCTCTTGAGAACCCATAAAAACAATTTTTACTTTCTTTATTTTAACAAGTTCATCCGCCGCTTTTGCAAAATACTCTTTGGGCCATCTTTTAGAAGGATCCGCAGCCCCCGGCGCAATAGCAACAAAAAATTTTTCTCCTATTTCTTTTTCTATAATATTTTTAATATAAGCGTTGTCCTCTTCGCTGATAGATAAACAATACTTCTTCTCTGAAATATTTTTAAAACGATAAACACTTTTTAAACGTCTTAAATGTTTTTCCTTCATATGCAATCCCATTGATTCCGTTTTCTTAAAAGACGTTCGATATTTCGTTGGGACAAAAAAAGGAATCGCGGTATTTCGCAAATCAACAATAAGATCAAACTTCTTCATTTGTAATTCACGCACAAAACGTATTTTCCCCAAGACAGATTGATGCTTATCATAAATAAAAATTTGCGAAAAATTCGGATTACCCACTAATAACGATTGCGCCTTTGGCCCGATAACAATGGAAATTTTAGAACCAGGGAAATCATGGCGTAAAACATCGATAACAGGAAAAGTCAAAATAACATCGCCGATATTCGAAAGAGAAACGACTAAAATATTCTCTATTTTTGTTTTATCGCATAGCATCTAAAACTTCCTTAACGGTTATGCGTTGCATACAAATATTATTCGGGCAAGTTAAATCATAACAAGCATCTTTATTACATCCGACATCATGTTGCAGAATATATGATCGGCCTTTTCCCCTCGGCCCAGTAATTTCAGGACGCGTCGGACCAAAAAGAGCAATTGTTTTTACGCCCACGCTACTGGCTAAATGTAATGGGCCAGAATCCGAGGTAATCAATAAATCGCTTAAACTAATTAAGGCAATTAATTCCTTTAAATCTGTTTTTCCAGCTAAAATCCATGGCTTATTTTTAAGCGGCGCACAAATCATGTCAATCAAAGGAAGATCTTCTTTTGTGCCAGGAATAATAACCTTCGCCTTTAAATTGTTTATCAGCTGGTCGATTAACCTTGTAAAACTTTCGAGCGGCCAACGTTTCAAATTCCAATTTGCACCAACGTGAACTAAAATGCGCGGATGGGCTTGATCCATACCATATTCTTCCAACATACGAGACATCTTCTTTCGAGCATCTGGGGCCACTTGTAAATAAGTCAATCGATCCCTCACTCGGATACCAAAAAATTCAATAATCCTTAAATAATAATCCGAACGGTGTAATGTTTCCTCAGGCAAAGGAACGCGACACGTTAATAAAAATCCTCTTTTTTTTGTTGGATAACCTACCCGAAAAGGAATACCGGCTAAAAAAACTAAAAGCGCGCGCGACAAAGAACCATGCAATAAAAAAGCCAAATGAAACCGCGACCTGAATAATTGAACCCAAACCTTTATCTTGCTTACTAAACTCCGATGCGTTGTGCGATCATCATATTCAATAATCGCATCGATATCCGGAATGCTTTCTAAAACACCTCTGACACGTTGAGGCGCCAAACACGTAATATGACAATGCGGATAATGCTCTTTGATGGAACGAAAAACCGGCGATGAAAAAACAACATCGCCTACCCAATTAACATTAACAACAAGAATTTTAATCATTCCTTAAAACCTTTTGATAAACTTCTACTGTTTTTTCTGTCATTTTTTCTGCGGCATAATGTGTTTTCGCGAAACGAGAAGCACACAGACCGACATTCTTTGCTTTCTGAGGATTCCTGATAAGATCAATAATGGCCCCGGCCAATCCTTGGACATCCTCGGGCTCAACTAAAAAACCAGTTTTCCCTTCTTCAATTAAAGCAGGAATTCCTCCTACGCGCGAGGCCACAACCGGCAAACCGCAAGCTTGCGCCTCCATAATAGACAGCCCTAAACCTTCATTTCTCGACGGCATAACAAAAATATCTATACAATCCAAATAATCCTTTATCTCCTTAACCACAGGCGTAAAAATAACATCCTTTTCTA
>JAKQLT010000148.1 GCA_029567025.1 Candidatus Omnitrophota bacterium
CATTGCACACACCTGTGGACAAGTTCTTTTTTTGTGTGGAAAAGTTAATAACTTGTTGATAAGTTTAACTTGATTTTATAGGACAAAAGCATGATTGGCAAATAAAAAAACAAGTAAACTTTTTTTGTTTTATAATTAAAAAAAAACTGTGCGTCGGAAAATTAAAAAACAAAAACAAAAAAACAAAAGAACATTATAAAAAACTTTTTTAAAATATTTATTCACAAAAAAACCTTTTTTACAGCGGTTTTAAACAAAGCACAGCTACAATCAAAATTTAATCTTTTTTTGGGTATTTACACAGAAAACAAGCATTTCTTTCCCCACAAACTCTTTTTTTTCAAGGGCAAAACAAGCCTGCGAAAAAATTTTCGCTTATTTTGTAATAATAAAACAGCATTCTTCATTTTTTTTCCTTGACCGGTTTATTTGAAATAGTTGACAGTTACTTAAAATTAAGCTATTCTTAAAACGTTCAATTATTCACTAAATTTTATGCCAAAACGAACATACCAACCAAACAAGCGTAAAAAGGTCAAAATTCATGGCTTCCGTTCAAGAATGAACTCCAAAGATGGTCGAGACGTATTAAAGAGACGCCGCGCCAAAGGAAGAAAAAGCTTGACAGTGGCTGATAGATAATTACAGGAAAAGGAGCTATAATATCAGTAGCTTCTTTTTATTTATATGCTAAAAAAAGAACAACGAATTCATAAAAAAAAGGAATTTGACCTGTTTTTTGGCCTAAATTTCAAAAAAAACAGAGGAATAAACCTTTCCTCTCCGAATTTGATTTTCAAAATTTTATTTAAAACAACACCTGGTTCGAAGTTTGGGTTTATTGTCTCCAACCAAGTGGACAAACGCGCCACTGCGAGAAATCTTATAAAAAGACGCTTACGCGAAATAGTTCGTCTTAATTTGAATAAATTCAAACTGCCGATTGAGGCCCTTATTCTTGCCAAAATTGGCGCAAAAAAATTGGAATATTCTGCCTTGGAGAAAGAACTAGTTAGTTTGTTTAAGAAAGTTCGTGGTTATGATAACTAAAACATTTCGTTATTATCCTCGTTTTTTTGTTTTAAAATTAATTCGCCTTTATCAAAAAACACTTTCTTTTGATCATGGTTTTTTTAAAGACCTGTTTCCTGGCGGCTATTGTCGATTTCATCCGACTTGTTCTGAATACACCTATCGTGCGATCGAAAAATATGGATTAATCAAGGGCGGATTGATGGGGATCTGGCGAATTTTGCGTTGTAACCCGTTCTCCGAAGGCGGCAACGATCCCGTTAAATAGAGTTAATCAACCTGTAGATTCGTAGCTTTATATCAGCTTCGTAATTTGTAACCCCATGTCCGTCGTCAAACAAATTTTTAAAAATTCAGTTATTAATATCTCCGGCAAACTTATAAGTCTTGTCCTTGGTTTAATTTCGGTTGCTATTATGACGCGTTATCTGGGACAAGAGGGCTTTGGATATTACGCCACGGTTGTCGCTTTTCTTCAGTTTTTTGGCATTCTTGCGGATCTGGGTATTAGTCTTACCACAATTCAAATGATTTCTCCAAATACCGCCAATACCAGCAAGATCATGAACAATATAATGTCTTTTCGTGTCATAACAGCACTTATTTTCTTGATCGTCGCCTCGGTTTTGATCTGGCTTTTTCCTTATAATATTTTTATTAAATTAGGCGTCTTGATCACAGTCGCTTCCTACTTCGCCTCCTCTATTATTCAGACGCTAACCGGTGTTTTTCAGAAAGAATTAAAAATGGTTGAAGTGACAATTGCCGAAATTTCCGGCAGAATTTTATTGGTCTTGATTGTTGTTGTGACTTGCTTGGCTGGTAAAGATATTTATTGGATTTTTGGGGGCATTTCTTTGGGGAGTTTGCTTAATTTAATCATTCTTTACGTTTATTCCAGGAAATATATTTCCTGGCAGTGGGAAGTGGATCTGATTCTTTGGAGAGAAATTTGGCACCGCACTTGGCCACTCGCCCTTTCTATCTCCTTCAACCTTGTCTATTTGAAAACCGATACAATTATTTTATCGTTAACCCATTCTCAATCCGATGTGGGGCTGTACGGCGCTACTTATCGTGTTATCGATATTCTCACCATGATGCCCGCTGTTTTTATGGGTATCGTTCTTCCTATCATCACAAAATATTTTCAAGAAAACAATCGTCCAGAACTTTTCAAAATAATGCAACGCGCCTTTGATGTTTTAATTGCCGTAGCTATCCCGATTGTTCTTGGCACGTTTATTATTGGCATTCCGCTGATGAAATTCGTCGCCGGCGAAGAGTTTGCTCAATCTGGTGAGATCTTAAAAGTTTTAATTCTCGCCGCCGGCGCAATTTTTGCTGGAGGATTATTTGGTTATGGTGTGGTGGGGATCAACAAACAACGTGTTATGACTTGGGGATATTTGACTACCGCTGTTATTACCCTGGCCGGATATTTGATTTTAATTCCTCGTTATGGATATTGGAGCGCCGCTTGGATGACTGTCTTCTCTGAAACAATGGTAATGATCTGGACCGCCATCGTTGTAAAAAAATATTTAAATTTTTTCCCTTCATTGAAAATTTTTATCAAATCTTTACCCGCCGCGATTTTAATGTGTTGTGTCTTGTATGTATTCAAAGAAATACACGTTTTGGTTTTGTTGTTAATCTCCGTCGCGATATATTTTCCTTGCTTATTCTTGTTTGGGGGGATAAAAAAAGACACAATCAGAGAATTGATTGGTCAGCGGGGCAAGCCGTTAAAAGTGGAATAATTGGAATAAATTTCTATGCTTTTATCAATAGGGCTATTGGTTTTTTCTATTTTTTTTACGCTTCTTTCGTGGAGGCGTTTGGACTTGGCAATTGCTTTCACTGTTTTTGCCTTGCCTAGTTATTTGATTAGATTCAAAATCGGCCCCTTGCCGATGACGGCCCTGGAATTAATGATCATTTTGGTCTTTTTTTCCTGGTTAATAAAAATTTATATAGAAAAAAAATGGTCCAATATTAGTTTCAGTCAATATAAATGGCTGTTTTTCTTGTTCCTGATTATCGCCACAATTGCCGTTTTTATTTCCGACAATCGCACCGCCGCTCTTGGTTTATGGAAAGCCTATTTCGTTGAACCGATTTTATTTTTTCTCGTTTTTATAAACACAATCAAAAAAAGGGAACAGTGGACTTTAATAATCAGGGCAATCGGCGCTTCCGCGTTGCTTGTCGCGCTTCCCGCGATCATTCAAAAATTCACTGGCTGGGGAATTGATAATCCTTTTTGGCGAAATGAAGCCACGCGCCGCGTTGTCTCCTGGTATGGTTTTCCCAATGCCGTCGGTTTGTACCTGGGCCCGATCATAATGTTGTACGTCGGAATATTTTGGTTACGAATTACGAATTTATTACGAATTTACAAATCGACAAAAAAGGTGAAATTAAACTGGCAAATATTTTTCTCCGCCGCCGTTATTTTGTTAAGTGGAATTTCCGTTTTCTGGGCACAAACAGAAGGCGCCATGATTGGCCTGTTCGTTGGTGTTGTTTTTCTGGGTTTATTTTATCCAAACAAAAAACTCCGCCTCGTCACAATCGCGTCACTTGTCACGCTTGTCACCCTGGTCGCACTTGTCTCTCCTCTCAGAAACTATGTTTTCGAAAAAGGTTCATTGACCGACTTATCCGGCCAAATCCGCCAAGAACAATGGCGCGAAACTTGGCGTATGTTGAGCGACGGCCGCGAAATTTTCGGCGCCGGTTTATCCAATTATCAGACAGCGGTTGCACCCTATCACCAAACGGGAATTTATATCCGCGACAACACGCCGAATTTTGAAGCAAAGATCAATACGGATTTAAATTTTCGTAAAGCGCATTGGCAACCGACGGAAATTTATATGTACCCGCACAATATTGTTCTGAATTTTTGGAGCGAATTGGGTATTGGCGGCGTTCTCGTTTTATTCGCATTGGTAATTTATTTCTTGTGGAATTATCGTTGCGTGAAAAACCAAGACAACAAAAAAGTTTATTTGATTCTTATTGCTGTTTTAATAATGATTGTTGTTCACGGCCTCGTTGACGTGCCGTATTTCAAAAATGATCTTAGTGTTTTCTGGTGGACACTAGTTGGATTATCAATTGTTTTGTTAAAAAACAAAAAAGAAATAACCTTTTAATATGGAAAAATTTTTTAGCGAAAAGTACGCAGGCCTGCGCAAGGATTTACCTTTTTCTTATTTTAGTACGAATTTATATTTGGATTTTTCCGCATATTTTTTTGTCAGAAACGACGAAAATTTGATCGTCTGGCAAGACCTCTTGTACCCCAATGAATTCCCTTGTATCTTTTTGCCAAAACAAAAAAATAACTGGGCGCATTGCTCAATTGCCTTCGCCACGGATGATGACATTAATAATATCGAAAAGGAAAATATCGAAATTTTAGTAAAGAAACCAATGGGCCGAGAATTTTTTTATAAAACAGAAGATTTTATTAATCCGCGCGGTAGTTTTAAAAGCAGGATAAATCAATTTTCCTCCAATTACGAACACGCCATTTTACATAACTGTGACAAGAAACGAATATTAGAGTTTTATGATTTTTGGAAAGAACAACGGGTTCACAACAGCATTACGTTTGGTGAGTCGGAATCTTTCTTTCACTTTTGCTTGGACAATTTAGAAAAATACGACATTAAGCAAGTCTATGTGGAAGTTGACAATAGAATAGTTGGTCTGGCGTAGGGGATTGCTTTTGACGGCGCAGATAGTTGGGTCGGCTTACATTTAAAAGTGGATTATCAATACAAAGGACTTAGTCGTTTTTTACATCACGAAAGAGCGAAAATATTTGAGCAATATGCTGAATTCTCGTTAGGCACGGGCGTACAAGATAAAGGCATTGATAAATACAAGGAGGAGTTATCGCCCAGTTATAAAAAGGCATATTCCTATTTACTCACCGGAGATAAAAAATCTTAATATGGAAAAAAATTTAGACATTGAAATTGAAAAAGCTATTCGTTTATTATCCGAAAATTTCCCAATCTCCGACGAAAATACCCGCAAGCCCGTTTTGTTCCACGACATCCGCGTCGGCGTTTACCTCTACGAAAATAATTATTCCAGAGACATCATCCTCGCCGGATTTCTCCACGACGCCATAGAATTTTCCGAAATAAAAACCGAAACAATCACCGCCGAATTCGGCGAAGAAGTTTTGCGCCTAATCAAAGCCAGCACAAAAGACGATTCCATCACCGACAAAACAGAAAAGAACAGGGAATTAATCGCGCGTTGCGTCGCGAACGGCGAGGACGCATTAATCGTCAAAGCCGCCGACACAATCGATAGCTTTAAATTCTATACAAAAATAAATAACCAAGATCAACTCCAAAATTATTGCGTGAAAATCGCAAATTTAATCTCTGAATTAAAGCCATCGGAATTTAATGATAAAATTTTTGATGAATTGAACATTTGGCAACGAAAAGATAATTAAAAAACGGCGACGCATTGCGTCGCCGATCGTTATTAGAGCTCTCTCCACTGTTCCGAATATTTGCCGGCCACCAGCTCGGCGACAAAGACATAATATTCTTTGTCTTTGGGATAGGGCGTTTCTTTTTGCCGTTCAACCTCATTTTTTACTACTCGAAAGATTCCGTCATAAGAATACGTACATCGGATATTTCCGCGTTCTTCTCGCGACACTGCTTGATAAGAAAAAAGCTCGCCGATGAGCAATCCAGAAGGATAAACGATATCCGGCAAAGACCCTGGTTCAATTGATTTTTCTTTTTTTGGAAAACTCGGTTCTGGGCAATCGGAGAAAAGTAAACCACAAGCGCGAAATTCAATCTTTTTCCGTGGTATCATCCCAACCTCCTTGTCGGAATTTCCAGTGGCATAAGTTTATTATAAAAGAGTCTTTTTGTCAATATTAAAATTTCTCAATGTTGATTTTCAGCAATATAAAATGTATTATGTTCAGTAGCTCGTTAGCCACGAGTCAGGATTTAATAGTCAACTAGTATTCTAGTCTCTAGTTCCTAGTCCCAAACACGGAGAGGTGTCTGAGTGGTTGAAGGAG
>JAKQLT010000156.1 GCA_029567025.1 Candidatus Omnitrophota bacterium
TTCTAAATTTTTTTTAGTTTTTTCTCCTAACATATTATTTTTTCTTATCTTTTTTAACTCTTTTTTTAATTATTTTCGCCAACCAGCCTTCTTTTTTTAAAAGCTCTTTCGATTCTTCTTGAAGTTCTCGACAATCGCCGCCGTCTAAAGAGGCGCAGAATTCCAGTTCATAAATATGGAAAACCGTGACCATTAAAGCGATGATTAGCGGACCGAGAATTATCCCCCAGAAACCGAATAAAGCCAATCCTCCTAAGATTGAAAATAGGACAAAAATCGGGTTGACCTCGGCATCATCCTTAATCATATAAGCTCTAATAACATTATCAATAGTTCCGATAATTAACATCCCCCATAATAAAATAAAAATACCTTCTTTGATGTCGCCCGATAAAATATAAAATATTCCGACTGGCACATAAAAAATCATGGAGCCGACATAAGGCAGTAATGATAAGAGAGCAACTAAAACCCCAGCCAGTAAAGGCGGAAAGCCGACTACCCAGAAACCGAGCGCACCGACTAGGCCCTGAGCGAGAGCGGCCACAAAAGTCGACACAAAAATCGTATAGCTTACCTTCCGGAACTTACTAAAAATAATTTGATCATGATTATTCGGCAAAGGAGACAAATACATGATGCGTTTCAATATTTTTGCCCCATCAACAAAGAAGAAAAACATCGTCATAATTATCAGCGCCAAAGAAACGACAAATTTCGCCGTCTCTTTAAAAACAACCGTCGCGCCAGAAATAAAGACATTGCTAATCTTCTTGGATATTTCTAAAATTGTACTTTGAAAAGCTTGACTGCCGACATTTATCTTATCTAAATTTAAATGGCGCAAAGGGCTGTCTTTCACGAAATCGCTTTCAAAAATATCACCAAAGGTATTGTTTTCAAAAAACGCGACCGTTGAGCCATATAGCCCGACCGATTTTTGTCCGCCATAAGAAATCATCTTAGCGACCGGAATAATAATAATCGCCACTAGAATTAAGCACATTAAAAGAGCTGCCAGATTACGGTGCCCTTTTAATAGCTTAGTCAAATATTCAAATGGAGTATAAAAAACGGAAACCAAAATCGCTGCGACAAATATCTCTATTAAGAAAGGGCGGAAGATGAGATAGGCGACAAAAAGGACGATAGCAACCAGGATAATCAGAAATGACTTAGTAAAATTGTTAGTCATATGAACCGGCCGCTAAGCGGCATTATTTATTTAGTTTCTTTATGCATGGTGTGCGCCTTGCACTTATTGCAATATTTTTTCATCTCCAAACGTTCTTTCAGAACTTTTTTGTTTTTTCGAGAGTGATAGTTAACCGTCTTGCAAACCGTGCATTCCAGTTTCATCATGTTGTCTTGAGACATATTTTTCTTTAAAAATTAATTATCAAATCAATATCTAAACAATATAGAAAAACAAGCTAAATGTCAACTATACTTTAGAGGTAAATTACCTGATTTTAGGATAAAAGGCCTTTATTTTTGACAATATTGGCAATAATGGGTACCACGACCAGCTAATTTGATTTTAATCAGCGAACGGCCGCATTTCAAACAAGGCTGTTTAGCGCGACCATAAACCT
>JAKQLT010000239.1 GCA_029567025.1 Candidatus Omnitrophota bacterium
AAAGTTAGCTAAAGGAGATTATATTGCCCGTATTGATGCTGATGATATTGCGTTCCCGCAGTGGCTTGCTGCTCAAGTAGAAGGGGCTAAGACTCATCCAGACTGTGCTGTTGTAAGTCTTTCGATTGTTCAGATGGATCCTTTGGGATGCGTTGAGAAAATACATGGGGTTTATAATTTTCGTGAACAGCTTTTTATAAGGTCGTTAACGCATTCTCCTATTAATCATGGAGGATGTTTGATGAAAAAAAATATTATTTTAGAAGAAGGAGGGTATGACCCGGCTTTTAAGATTGCTGCGGATTATGACCTTTGGTCAAGACTTTTACAGAAAGGGCATTGCTTTTTTTCAACAAACTATATTGGCATGGCGATACGTGTTCATCAACAATCTCTTAGCCGCGCTTCTGAAGATAAACTCAAAGAAGAATTAAAAAAAATTATGTTTAATAATATTTCTGCATTTACAGATTATTCTATTTCAGAACATGAATTAGATATCGTTTTGAGGTTATTTTGTAATATGAAAGACCTTTCAAAAAAAGAAGTATCTATCGCAGAAGCTGTTTTTAGAAAGATTATATTGAGTCGTAAAAAAGAATTAGGCATCTCGGAGGTTTTATGTCATCAGTATATAAAAGATATAGAGCGTGAAAATAAAATTCGTTTTTTTTCTCATTTTTGGAAGAAATCAGCAGCTTTAAAATATTTAGTGATTTTAGCGCGGAATGTATTACGAATAAAAACAGCATTAAAGATCAGAAGATTTATTATTGAATAACTTAAAAGATGGAAAATAAAATTAAAAGAATTGTTTTACTTTGCACGGCTTTAAATGGTATTGGGGGAACATCTCGCCATATGGCGCAGATCTATCGCTCATTAGACCGGACACGCTTTTATCCTTATCTTGTTTTTTCTTCTTTCGAAACAGATATTATGAGAGATTCCCTTATCAAAGAAGGATCTGATTTCAAAGATATAAGAATAGTCCCGTCTTTTTCTAAGGATCCTTTAGGAACAATTAGAGAATTAAAGAAAATCTGGAAAGAGATAGATCCTGAAATCATCCATTCTTTCTTTTTGCATAGCGATATTCTTTCCTATATAACAACTTTTTCTAATGAGTCTCTTAGTCGCATTTCATCTGTTGAAGGAAAATTTATTTGGGATCATGTTACAGGAGTAGGGTGGTTAAAAAGCGTTTGCTATCGATTGATTAATTTATTTATTAGAAGGCATTTTTTAAAAACGATTACTGTTTCTAATGACTTAAAAAATGAAGTTATTAGCGCGGGGGGAGTAGATCCTCAAAGCGTATGCACTGTTCCTTTAGGGGTGTTAGCTATTGATCAAGAAAAATTGATAAAGAGGACGTCTTCTCAAGAAAAATCTGAGATTATCGTGGCCTCTGTTTCGAGATTGACTTTTGATAAAGGTGTTGATTTATTAATACAAGCGGCGGTATTTTGTGCTAAAGAAAAACTGCCTGTAAAATTTATTATTGGCAGCGAGGGACGAGAGAAAGAGAATTTAAAGCAATTAACCAAGAGCCTTGGGATAGAAGAGCACATTGTTTTTAAGGGATGGATTGATAATATTACAAATTTTCTTAATGAAATAGATGTTTTTGTTATGCCTTCACGTCGAGAAGGATGCCCGCTTGCGCTTATTGACGCGATGATGCATCAAAAGGCCTGTGTTGTTTTTGATGCTCCTGGAGTTAATGAAATTGTTAAAAATGATGAAACAGGGATTGTTGTTCCATGTTTTGATGTTTTAGCTTTATCGCAGGCGATTAAACGATTAGTCTCTGATGTTACTTTGCGTGAAAAATTGGCTGAGCAAGCCAGGCGATATGTATTTAAGAATTTTTCTATTGAGCGTGAAATTCGGGAATTAGAGGGAATATATTGTAAGAATGGTTAAAATAATAAAAATGATAAAAATTATAGAAAATAAAAATTTCATTAGAAATGTAGGAATATTTTTAATCGGCCTATTTTTTTATGGGTATGTTTTATTCCCGAGAGTGTTTGCTGAATTACATATTCAGTTCCCTTTTTTTAATTTTCCTATCTTCGTCGGCGAGATTTTGTTGATAATATGTTTTATTTTAAGTTTATTTATCGTTGATATTAAAAAGATAAAAAAATGGCATTGGGGGATAATAGCGTTTGCAGGATTTATTCTTGTAAAAGCCTTTTATGGTTATTATCAATGGGGGCCATTAGCCTTTCGTCATGCGGCATTGTTTTATTATCCTATTCTGATTCTTTTTGGAATGTTGTTCTATAGAAAAGAATTTTTTAGCGAACCTGTTAAGCTAATCCTTATTTTTTCTTTCTTTATCATCTTTCTATTGAAGTGGCCAATGCCCTATGGGACTTTTACTGTTGGAAGTGTTTTCTTGGTTTTGGCCATGTCTTTAAAGAGTAAATGGATAAGGCGTTTTTGTTTATTATTGTTGTTTTTTTCTTTTCCTTTCGCTGCCCTTATATCTGCCCCAAGAAATGTTTTGTTAGGAAATCTTTTTGGGATAATTTTTTTAGTTATAGCGTTGTTGATTATAAGTAGAATCAAATATTTTTATAAGATTATTATGGGCGTTTTTATGATTATTTTTATTTTTCTTATAATGTTTAAATATTCATTTATGAATGCGTTTAGTTCTGTTGTTGATATTAAAGGAAATATAGAAAGATATAAAATTTATGAGAATCAGCGGATAAGAAAGCAGGAATCTTTTGAACTGTTAGTGATTGAAAATATTCGATTATATAATCCTGAAAGAGTAAAGACTGCTAAAGATTGTATTCTTTCAAAATTAGGTAGAAATATTAAAGAAATAAAAATCGCAGAGGTCCGACAGAAACAAAAAAAACCACAAGAAGCAAAACCACAAAGAGAGAGAGATTTAGAAATCGCTTATAATAACGCGGTCTTTCGTTTTTTTGTTTGGCGTGATATGATGTCGGAATTCTTAGAGAAGAAGGCTTTTTTAGGTCTGGATTTTGGCTGGCCGCTTCGTTCCGTTAGTATTGAAACTCTTAATTGGGGTTATAGTAAATGGAGCCGTGACGGTTGGATTGATGGGCATAATTCTTATTTGACTATGATTTATCGTGCGGGCATTATTGGTTTTATTTGGATTATATTTCTTATTAGTTTGTTATGCGTCGTTATCAGGGATTTTATTATATTAAAATCAGTGTCAGGAATTATTTTGTGTAGCGTTTTCATTAGTTGGTTTGTTTCAGCAAATTTTATGCCTATCTTTGAGATGCCTTATTATGCGATTCCTCTTTGGTCATTATTCGGTGTGACTTTAGCTTATTTAAAAGATATTAAAAAGAGTAAGAAAATAAAAAACTAAAAGAAATTAGGTTGTTTTTATTGTACATATTGATCGAAAGGAAAGAAAATGACTTTAAAAAATAAAAAAATATTAGTCACCGGTGCGGATGGTTTTATTGGAAGCCATTTGGTTGAACGGTTAATTTCCAAAGGTGCTAAGGTCAAGGCTTTTGTCTATTACAATTCTTTTAATAGTTGGGGATGGTTAGATAGTTTGCCGAAAGAAACGCTACGAAAAATAGAGGTCTTTACAGGCGATATTCGCGACCCTAACGGTGTTTTAACGGCGATGCAAGGAGTTGATATGGTTTTTCATTTAGCCGCGTTAATTGGCATCCCTTTTAGTTATCATTCGCCGGATAGTTATGTGGATACGAATATTAAAGGGACATTGAATGTCTTACAAGCAGCGCGACAGTTAAAAGTGGAGAAAGTTTTACATACTTCGACGAGTGAGATTTATGGGACCGCGCAATATGTACCTATTAATGAAAGCCATCCGGTTAATCCGCAATCGCCTTATGCGGCAACAAAGTCTGCTGCGGATCAGTTGGCGCTTTCATTTTATCGGTCTTTTGCAACCCCGGTTACGATTGTCAGGCCTTTTAATACTTTTGGGCCTCGTCAATCAGCCAGAGCTGTTATTCCAACGATTATCACCCAATTATACGCGGGAGAAAAAATAATAAAACTTGGGAATTTAGAGGCCACAAGAGATTTTACTTATGTCACGGATACGGCAGATGCGTTTATAACGCTTGCGCAAGAAAAAAATACAGAAGGCCAGATTTTTAATGTGGGGAATAATCAAGAAATATCCGTTGGAGATCTTGTTGGCCAAATCATGCAAATAACCGGCAAAAAAATTAAAGTCATTCAGGAAAAAGAGCGTCTCCGTCCAGAAAGAAGTGAAGTCGAGCGGCTCAAATGTGATAATTCTAAAATTATCAAGACTTGTGGCTGGCGCCCGCAAGTTTCCTTTAAAGAAGGATTAAGACAGACGTGTGCATGGATTAAGAAAAATATTAATCGATATAAAGCGGAGATTTATAATGTCTAAAGTTCAAGCGATTATTTTGGCCGGAGGAAAAGGCTCAAGGCTTCGTCCGTATACAACGGTTTTACCAAAGCCTTTGGTTCCTATCGGAGGTATGCCTATTATTGAAGTTATTATTCGACAATTAAAATTCTTTGGTATTAATAATATCGTTATCGCCGTCGGATATTTAGCGGAACTTATCGAGACCTATTTAGGAAACGGGAAACGATGGGGTGTTTCTATTTCTTATGTTAAAGAAGAAAAACCTTTAGGCACGGCCGGCGCAATCAAATTGGTTAAAAATCTTTCCGATGATTTTATCGTTATTAATGGTGATACGTTAACGAATATGGATTTTAGAAGTTTCATTCATTTTCATAAAAAATCTCAGGCCATCGCTACTCTTGGCATTAAAGAAAGAATTCTTAAAACAGATTTTGGTGTTATAGAATCTCAAAAAGATGGTTCTTTTGTCAATTATATTGAAAAGCCAGACCATCGATCAGATGTGAGTTTAGGCGTGAATGTTTTTAATAAACAAGTGCAGTCTTTTATTAAAAAAAATGAGCCGATGAATATGCCGGAATTATTCTTAAAGATGCGTTCTTTAGGCAAAAGGATCGTTTGTTTTAAGACAGATAAAATGTGGTTGGATTTAGGCCGATTTGAAGACCTTGAGTTGGCGCAAGAAATATTTGAGAAGAATAAAAAGAAATTCTTGAAAGGTTAATAGATTATGAAAAAAAGAATTCTTATTGCCGGCGTTTCTGGTTTTTTAGGAAGTGGCCTTTATCGACGGGCTTTACAGGAAAAAGATTTAGAGGTTTTTGGCGTTGATTTAAAAAAGAGAGAAAAAAATAATAAGTTTTATAGTTGTAACGTGTGCGATGAGAAAAAAGTTAAAACGCTTCTGTCAAAATTAAGGCCGGATTATATTTTTCATTTAATAGGCGCATCATTAACAGATTCCGTACAGCTTTTTCATGCGAATCTTTTAAGCACACGCTCTTTATTAAATGCGATTTTACAAATAAAAAATTATCATCCGCGTGTTATTATTCCTGGCTCGGCGGCTGAATATGGCGTTGTTAAAAATAAAGATCTTCCTATTAAAGAAACTCAAAAAATTCAGCCGATTTCTGTGTATGGTTTTGCAAAACATATGCAAACTTCTTTAGGGTTATCTTATGTGCCAAAAGGAATAGATGTTGTTATTGCGAGGATTTTTAATGTGTCTGGGTTTGGTATGCCAGCGAATTTGTCTTTAGGAAGGTTTGCTAAAGAAATTGTTTCTTTAGAGAGAAAAAATGGGAAAAACTTTTTATATACAAAAGATTTAAGCGCACAAAGAGATTTTGTTGATATTAAAGATGTTGGCAGCGCGTTATTATTATTGGCCAAAAGAGGGAAAACAGGCGCTATTTATCATGTGTGTTCTTCTCGAGCATTTAAGATGAGAAACCTTTTAAAGAAACTTTTAAAATTATCTTCCTGCAAAAATATTTCTATCAAAGAAGAAAAAGAGGATTTGTCAAAAAGTTTTGATTCTGTCGGATGCAATCAGAAGATTAAAAAAGAAATAGGATGGACGCGGCAAGTTGTTATAGAAGATAGTTTAAAAGATGTTCTAGAATATTATCGTTCTAAAGAAATTTAGGTTTATGCGTATTTTAATTATTCATAATAGTTATTATGGGCAAGGAGGCGAAGATGAGGTCGCCTTTTCAGAGAAGAAAATGCTTGAACACTATGGGCATAAAGTTCGTTTGTATAGCCGTTCTAATAAAGACTTTGAAGGATACAGCTTTTTTAGAAAAATAAAGTTTTTTTTAAAAGATATTTTCTGGTCTAAGGAAATTTATCAAGATTTAAAATCTATTATCCGTCGGGAAGAGCCAGACATTGTCCATTTTCATAATACGTTTTTTATGGTGACATCCTCTGCGTATGATGTGTGTCATGAAAAGAAAATCCCGATTGTTCAGACGTTGCATAATTATCGCGTCATGTGTCCGATTGGTATTTTTTATCGTGATGGACATATTTGTGAGAATTGCTTTTCTTCAGGAATGAAATCCTGCATTATTCATAAATGTTGGAAAAATTCTTATTTTAAATCATTTTTATTGGTTAGGGCCGTCGTTCAATTTAAGAAAAGAAAGATTTTTAAAGAAAGAGTAAGTGGTTTTATTTGTCCGAGCAGTTTTTGTAAGGATAAATATTTGAAATATGGATTGTCTGCAGAGAAGTTTTTTGTAAAACCGAATTTTTTATATGAGGATCCCGGAGTATCGGATAAAAATCAGAATTATGCGGTTTATGTTGGTGCATTACGAAATCATAAAGGCGTTAAAACATTAATTAAAGCTTGGCAGATGGTCGATAAAGATTTTTCTTTAAAGGTTGTCGGTGACGGCCCATTAAAAGAAGAATTGATTTTGTCGTCAAAAGGCATAGCGGTTCAATTTTTAGGCCAAAAGACTTTGGAGGAGACTATTGAATTAATAAAAAAAGCGAATTTTCTTATTGTCCCATCAGAATGTTATGAGACGTTTTCACGTGTTGTTATGGAGGCTTATGCGTGCGGCGTGCCGGTTATTATCAGTCGGCTTGGCGCTTTAGAAGAAATTGTTGAAGATGGAAAAACAGGATTATTATTTGAGCCAGGGAACCCTAAAGATTTGGCAGAAAAGGTAAGTTTCTTGTGCAATAATCCTCAAATAAGAAATCAAATGGCTCAAAATGCGCGAAAAGTCTTTCAAGAAAAATATACCATGGAAAAAAACTATGAAATCTTAATGGGTATTTATCAGAAATCATTATTAACAGTAAGAGAAGCAAATATTTAAAAGCTGAGGGTTTTATGAATTGGGATTCTTCAGAAGATTATCAAAAAATTGCATTAGCCAATAAATTATATTATGAAAAAAATGCCAATCATTATGACCAAACATAAACCTGCGTCATTGATAAAAGATTTCAAGATGAGCTTTATGATGATTTGAAAGTCATTAAAGCGATGTTGGAGAGCGGCGGGAGGCATTCCTCAATCAAGGCCCTTGATGCTTGTGGTGGTTCTGGAAATGCGGCTTTAAAGGTTTTAGAGCTTGGAATGGAGGCTTGGCTTTGTGATCAGTCGCAGAATTTGATAAATATATTTGAAAAAAAGTGTAGCAAAAAAGGTTATGAATGCCATTTTATTTTAAGCGAGATTGGCCAATATTTAGCCACAACGAATGATTCGTATGATTTGATTGTTTTTTCATCAGCATTACATCATTTGGAAGATTATGAAAGCGTCCTACGATTAGCGCTAAAGAGGTTAAATAATAATGGAATGATTTTTTCTTCTTTTGACCCTATCAAATGGAGATTTCCAGCAAAGCAGATTGTAAAAATAGAATATATTGTGTTTAAATTATTAAATGACTTTGGCGACTTCTTCCCTGCGGCCTATCGAAGAATTAGAAAGGTTTTTTCTTCGCGCCAAGAAAAAGAAAATAGAGCTGTTAAAGAAGATAATTTAGGAGAATTAGCAGAATTTCATGTTGATCAAGGAATAGATGATGACAGATTGGTCGTTCAATTAAAGCTTCATGGCGCAGAAATAATTTGGCATAAGAAATTATGCAAAAGCCGATATCGATTCTTTGAAATATTGTTAAGTGTTCTTGGATGTAAAACGAATTTTAAGTTGCTTTTAAAAAGAATTTAGATTTTACCTTTTTTGAGATTAACTTTTACCAACCTCGTAGGTTTGTAAATAGGTTTTTTTATAGATGATGGACTTATCGTCGAGTTCCTAAAAGAATAATCCAAGGAAAAGATGTTTTAATCGTGATAATCTTGAAATATTTTTGAACAAGGAATTTAAAGGTTTTTGATGACCAATGATTAAGATGCCCCGGAGTATTTCCTAAATCTTTGATGTATTTCCCTCTTAGCACATTTGCTATTCTCCAACCCGGTTCTTGCGGCACCGTTAATAGGCAATATTTACGGCTATACATGGAAAGTATTTGTAACGCTTTATCTGGATTTTCAAGATGCTCTAATACTTCTGAACAAATCAGAAGATCTGCTGCGTCAGAGCCGTTTAAATCATAGATAGATTTAACGTAAAAATCGATAGGTTTTTCTTTATGAAGATTTTTGGCTTTTTCAATGATAAGTTTTGACACATCGCAAGCCTTGATATTTTTATACCCCCAAGAGTTTATTTGAGAAGATAAATAACCTTCGCCACAGCCAATTTCTCGTATGTTTTCAATTTCTTTGCAGTAAGGATTAAGGATGTTTTTAATAGATTTTAAGAAACGGTTTGTTAAAAGTTGTATAAGAGGATTTCGAGATTCAAATTTATTACAGATATTCCCTGCAATAATACCATTATCAATGAGCATGAGCGTTCTCCAAAATAAAAAGTTGGTTAGCGCCTAAAAGAAATTTTTTGTATTCTCGGATTACAAGGCCGACTTGATCGCTTATTTTTTTTATGGCGAGAAAATCATAATAATCTTGATGTTCTTCTTCGGCTTCTCTGCTAAAAATTCCCATATGGCTTCCCCAAGAATAGATTTCTTTAAAATAGGGAGAAGGGGTTGTAAGAATGATGCATCCATGGGGCAAAAGATGTTTTTTGATATTTTCTAAGAAAGATTGAGGATCCACAATATGTTCAATCACAGCTAAAAGAACGATACATGCGAAGGTGTCTTCTTTTTTTAAATTTTCTAACCGACAGAAGCGGTGTTGGGGATATTTTTTTTGGGCTTTTAATAAAGATTCATTATCAATATCAACGCCGGTGTATTTATCTGGTTTAAAAAAATCAGCTAAAGGGCCGTTGCTGCATCCAACATCTAATAAGGGAGTTTTTATGTAGGGTAAAGATGTTTTAATGCGGATTTTTCTTAAATATCCTGATAATAGTCCGCTAGTTTGATTGCTCATAAAGAAGATTTTTTATAGCGCTCTTGGCGCATCTGATATTGAATATCTTCAAGGATTTTTCGATTAACCGCCAGAAGGTTTGACAGAAAAGCGACTAAGATAACTTGAAATCCTATGATAAGAAATCCGGAAGATAAAATAACGGATTGAACATGCCCTTTGCCTTCACCGATAAAAATGAGCCATAAATAACGAAGGCCGATGATTA
>JAKQLT010000194.1 GCA_029567025.1 Candidatus Omnitrophota bacterium
GAAGAAGTTTATCGTGTGACGCAATAATTAAGGATTGAAAAATGTTATTGAGCTATAAAGCGAGAAATCATAAAGGTGAATTAGTGACAGGTCAATTAGAGGCGTTCTCTGAATCTGTCGCGATTTCTCAATTGCGGGAAAAAGAATTGACGCCGATTAAAGTCGAGATAATGGTTGGCGCTACGTTAAAACAGGAAAAAATGACTAAAATTCCGTCGCAGAATGGACGGGTTGAAATACGTGACATGATGTTTTTTTGTATCAATTTATCTAATATGGTAAGCGCGGGGATTCCATTATTAGGGTCTTTGAATATTATTAGCATGCAGATGAACAATCCTTATTTAGGTGCTGTGATTGGTTATGTGGGAAAATTAGTTTCAGAAGGAACTTCTTTTTCAGATTCATTAGGAAAATTTCCTAAAGTTTTTTCGCGGCTTTTTGTCAATATGATTCGTTTAGGTGAAATGTCGGGAACTTTAGAAAAAGTTTTAAAGACATTGGCTATTTATATGGAGCAACAAGAAAATTTGAGGCAAAAAATTCATGGCGCGCTTATTTATCCGACTATTTTAGTTGTGGCAGGAACCGGCGTTATTCTTCTTATTTTAACATTTGTTATGCCGCAGTTTGTGACGATATTTCAAAAATCCGGCGTGGCTTTACCGGCGGCAACGCAATTGATGTATAACATCGGAACGTGGATGAAACGTTTTTGGTTTTTACCGTTAGGCGCAGGCGTTCTTTTGGTCTTTGGCGTAAAAATGTTTTTGAAAACAAAGACAGGACGGAATTTTTGGCATCGATTATTGTTAAAACTGCCGTTGTTTGGTCCTGTCACGATTGATATTTTGGTCGCGCGTTTTAGCCGCACCTTAGGAACATTGATGGATCATGGCGTGCCATTATTGCAATCTTTAAATATTTTAGAGGACGTGATCGATAATGTTGTTTTTGAGGAGATTGTGCAGACGGTGCGTTTAAGCGCGGAAAAAGGTGAAGGGTTGCATAAGCCGCTTATGAATCGTCAGGAATTTCCTAAAGATGTTGTGTATATGATTTCCGTCGGCGAACAGTCCGGCCAAATCGGGCCGATGCTTAATAAAGTCGCGGATTTTTATGAAAGCAAAGTCGAATTTGCTATTAAAGGATTATTGGTTTATATTGAGCCTATTTTTATTTGTTTTATGGCGGTTGTCGTCGGAATTATGTTGGCATCGGTTATTTTACCGATGTTTGATTTAGTAAAAACAATTCAACAATAAAAAAAGGAAAAAGGAAAAAATGAAAAAGATGAACGCTAAAAATAAAGGTTTTACGATATTAGAAATTTTGGTTGTGTTAGCGGTTTTAGCGATATTAATTGGGATGGCAGTGCCGAGGATAAAAGGCATGCAAGAACAAGCGAATATTGCTAAAGTTAAGTCTGAATTAAAGACAATTCAAACAGCTATTAAATCTTATTATATTAATAAAAATAATATATATCCAGATTCGAGCAATAATATTACAAAAGATATTTTGGCAGATGACACTATTCCTCAAATTCTTTCAGGAGTTCTTTATGACCCTTTTGCCCCCGCGGGAACAGAATATATTTACATAAAAAGTGATAATGGACAATATTATGTTATTTATTCCGTAGGTCTTGATGGTTTACCGAACGGCGTTGTTATTACGGATGAGGGAAGTTGTTTTCTTACGGCGGAGGATGCTGTTGATAATATTTGGGTAACAAATGGAGCTGATTGTATAGAAAAACTCTAGAAAATATCACATCAGATGTGGTATAGGAGAGGTTTAGAATTAAAAAAAATTATTAACTAACAAAAAAACAGTTTATTAACCAAAAAAAGGGAGGAAGTATGAAAAAACAAGGGTTTACGATTTTGGAAATTCTCGTAGTTTTGGCTGTCTTGGCGATTCTTATCGCTATGGCGGTTCCGCGCATCAAAGGGATGCAGGATCAGGCCAACATCTCAAAAGTAAAG
>JAKQLT010000204.1 GCA_029567025.1 Candidatus Omnitrophota bacterium
GGCCTTACTAAAACCAAAATGAACGGCATCAGCTTTACCTTTCCCAGGTTGCTTATAAAGTTTTATATCTTTATAAGAATATTTTTCTATAACTCTTTCGATTTCCTCATAAGTATCATCTTGAGACCATCCTTCTACAAAAATAATTTCCTGATGTTTTCCAAAAACAGGCAACCTCCTTACCGCTTCTTCAATATTCCCCTTCTCATTTCGACAAGGGATAAGAATCGTTACACTTAAATCTTCTCTTGGCCCCAAAAGAGGTCGAGCAATAATAAAATGATTTAATGTTAATCCATTAAAAAAAGGCATTTTAGCAATAAAACGATTAATAAAACTACTTATCAAGGGAATATGAAAGGGAACTAATATTGTGCGACTTGATTTAACGATTTCAAAATCAGTCAATTTTAAAAAATTTTCAATATCTTTATACGTAAGCCAATTTTGAATACCTGCAGGAGTCTTTAATCCTAAGCGTTCTATCCCCATCAAAATGTATTGCCAAAATAAACTATAATATTCAATAATAATGCGCGTATCTCGATGACATACTGACTTTAAAGAAGAAAAAAATCCCTGAACATCATCCAACCTACCCAACAACCCTGAACAAATAATATAATCAAACGGCTTTTTTATTTCTTGTCGCGAAAGAACGTCTATCTCTCCTTGAATAAATGTAAGATGAGAAAACTTCTCACATGCTCTTTTTATAGCAAAATTATTACTATCTATTCCAACCCCATAACGAGGCTTAACAGCATTAAGCAAAGATCCCGTTGAGCATCCAATTTCTAAAACATTCTTTCCTTCTGGAATAAAAAAACGGTATTGTTTTTCTAATTGAGAATAATAAAAAGAATATTTCTGACGAAAATATTCTTTCATTTCTACTAAACGATCATCCTGTTGTTTTTTATTCATAAAACCTATTCTTTCGCTAAAGAAATAATCCCTTAAAGGCGATAAAAAATACTATCGTGAATTCCTTAAAGAATCTTTTACCAAATTAATAAAATTTTCTAATGAACCAATGGGTTGATATTTCAAATATTGAGCCTAAAGAGCAAAAACTAATGCCTTTTCATAATTTCGATTAAAAAAAGACTGTCCAGCAGCCATAAAAAGCATGACTGATTGTTTTTCTGTCGTGCTCGTTAAAAGATAAACACTTTCCACAGGCCCTTTTTCTAACAAACGCACAGTGTGCGGTGACTGGCTAAAATTATAACTCGATCCTATGAAAAGAACGCAAGGAGATTGAGATAGAATATCATTCGCAAAGATTCTCGAGGAAAAATTCTTTATATCATGCCCCCAGACATTAAAATAGAACTTATTCGGATACAATAGTGATAGCTCTTTTGAAAGATGTGGCGCTAAATTCCAACCATCAGCAAAAGCTAATGCATCCTCTATTCCTGAAGAGCGATAGTATTTAATAAAGATACATTCGGAATATTGAGAACATGTTTTTTCATGAAAAAGCTGGACCTGTCTTGACAATGATGCTGATTTCCTATAATAAACAGCGGTAGCAACGATTAAAGATGAACAAAATATTAAAATAAAAAGAATTACTGATCGTCGTGAGATGATGCCCCCCTGTGTTGCTATAAGATAAATAAAAACAAAAAACGAACTATACAGCCCAATCCCTGGCACAAAATATTGAGGGCCATAATGTTTGGCAATAATAATAAATTGAGAAAAAATAGCTATACTGGAGGCTAAAAGAAACAACGTTGCCTTATTAAAATTCTTAGAGAGAATATTCTTTAAAACTAAAATAAAAGCAATAATCAACAAAAAAACATATAAAAAATATTCAATGAAAATTGTTTTCCAATTTAGAGAGAATTGATGAAGGTCTATAATGTTAACGGATCCTCCTCCATGAATTCCAGAATGTCTCATTAAATTAAAAACCCAATCTCCCATAACCGAATACTTAGAAAGAATAGGAAATGTCCCTAATAAAAATCCGCATCCAAAAAGAAGAAAAAAAAGCAACTTCTTTCTCCATGATAAAACAATTAACGGGATGATTAAAAGAGGCAAAAAAGTAAACTTTGTGGCCAATCCGAGTCCTGAAACTAATGCCCAACAAGAAACAATAAAATAATTTTTTTTATCTTCTTCAAAGAAAATCTTTAAAAAACAAAAATTAAAAAAATTAACGATACTAATTAATAAAACATCTGGGCTTACATTAGCCACGACAGGAAGAATAAAATCCGTTGACCTGGCCGATTTCAATATCAACAAGCTCAACACTGGCACTTGCGCTAAAATAGCCATAATTTTATCTTGCATCTTTCGATAAACATACATTCCTAAAGCGGTTAAAGAAAAAAAGTTCAACAAAGATAAAAGAATAAACATCGCCCTTAAATAAAATTCTGGATCTATTAAAACATTTCGTATAACTTCTGCTATGGGTCGCCCTATATTTAACAAAGAAATAAGGCCATAAAATAAAATCTGTAAAAATGTCCCTGGATGTTGTACTAATTCAGGGACAACGCCTTTAACAAGATACAAGCCATTAATAAGATACTGATAGGATGGGTCAGAATTGATACTTAGCCAATACGGGCCAGATGCTACTCTTAAAAAAAACGAGGCTATCAAAATAAAAATAGGTATAACAAACAAAAAAAGATGTTGAAAAATTTTTTTTAGCATTTTTCACTTGTCAAAACAAGAAAATATTTAAACAACTCTAAATCCCAAGAATGGAAACATTATTTTTATTAGCGAGTTTAACAACAACTTCTTGATCAATCATAATAGTTTTTCCAGTTTCAACCGCAAGGCAACTGGCGTGAGCCTTGACCATATTGCGAATGGTTTTGGGACCCACGACCGGAACATCAAAACGAAAATCTTGATTCGGTTTACTCATTTTAACGACAACCGCATTTTTTTGAGCAATCTTTCCTCCGCGGAGAATAGCTTTATCGGTACCTTCCATAGCTTCAATGGCCACAATCGCTTTATCTTTAATAACAACGGTCTGCCCGACATCTATAGCCCCCATCGCCTTAGCAATATCTCGGCCAAACTCAATGTCCTCTAATTCATTTAAAGTCGGGCCTCGTTTTGTTAAAGTTCCTTTCAAAGCCAAACAATCTTTAAGCAAAAAAGTCGAATCTATAAGTTTGAAACCTTGCTCTTTTAATTTTTCCGCAATAGCTAAGAAAATGGTATCTGCTTTTCTATCTTTTAACGTCTGAAATACTCTCTTAAAATCTTCATCCATACTCAAGCGCGTATCAAACAAATGTTTCGGATTTACTTGTCCGGCCATTAAAACGTCTGTAATACCATTTTCTTTAAAATATAAAAATATTTTTTTGAGATCGCCGGCCTTAAACAACTTAAATTTATCTGAAAAAAAACGCACCTTCCAAGAGGTATCTCCTTTGACACCCGCCGTAATAACTTTGATATCTTGAGATTTTGCTTTTTGAGCGAAAAGAATAGGGAATTTTCCATTCCCCGCGATAAGGCCTAAACGTTTTGGGTCCATAGAGAATTTTAAAAAAGAAGATTTAGGAACAAAGTCCGCGCTTGGAAGTTTTAGCAAAAAATATTAAATGCTCTATTTCTGGACATGGATCAATGTCTTTTTCAATCTGTTCCAATGCATGCGTTTTCGATAAACCAGAAAAAAATAATATTTTAAAAGCCTTTTTCAATTTTAACGCTGTTTCTGAAGAAATGCCTGCGCGCTCTAATCCAACAGCATTGGTCCGAATCACTTTCGCAGGATGTCCGTCGCACATCGAAAAAGGCGGCACATCTTGAACCACTTTTGAACATCCTCCGACGATACAAAGCCGACCTAAGCGCGTGAATTGATGCACCGCCGTCATCCCGCCAATAACCGCATTGTCTTCCAATGTTACATGGCCTGCCAAAGTCGCATTATTAGACATAATACAATTGTTGCCAATCACACAATCATGCGCCACATGACAATAGGCCATCAACAAATTATTATTTCCAATAACAGTTTTACCGCCGCCCTCAAGAGTTCCGGGATTAATAGTCACATATTCGCGAATAGTATTATTTTCCCCAATATTTAAAAAAACATTATCGTCAACGGCGTGTTTTTTATCCTGCGGCGCGCTCCCGACAACCGCGCCAGTATAAATCTTACAATTTTTACCGACTTTCGTCTGACCAGTAATAACACAATGGCTTCCCACACGAACATTATCCCCTAAAGTAACATTTTCATCGATAACTGCATACGGCCCAATACTAACGCCCGGGGATAATTTCGCGCCAGAATGAATAATCGCACTTTTATGTATATTAATATTTTCCATAATTTTTTATATTATATATGAAATGGTTTTAAATAAAATAATTTTCTTAAACAATCTCTCTAAAAACTCTCAAAGCAACGCTTAATCTAAATATGCGCCATCCGCAAAAGATAATGTAATATCAGCTTCCGCAACGACAACTCCATTCACTTTAGACTCTCCATGAGCAATAACAATCCGCGATCGTTCTTTTGTCACAACGGCTTCCATAAGCAATTGATCGCCCGGCTCAACCACTTTTCGAAATTTCACATTATCAACCGACATAAAAAGCGCTAATTTCCCTCGATTTTGGTCATGCGTTAATACCGCAATGCCTGCCAACTGCGCCATCGCTTCGACCATTAAAACACCCGGCATCACCGGACGGGTCGGAAAATGGCCTGTAAAAAAACCATCGTTGATAGTGACATTTTTAACACCAACAGCTCTTTTGCCTTTTTCTAAATCCAACACGCGATCGACTAATAAAAAAGGATACCGATGCGGTAAAATTTTCATAATCGCGGTAATATCCAATTCTTGGCCATTATCTATTTTTAGATCAAAAACAAGACCTTTTTCTTCATAACGTTTTTTTTGATTTAAAATCTTTTCAACCATTTCTACATTTAAGGCATGGCCGCTTTTAATCGCATAAAAATGCCCTCTAACCGGGAAACCTAATAAATACAAATCACCAATCAGATCGAGAACTTTATGACGGGCAAACTCATCTTCAAAACGAAGCTCATTTTCAATGATTTCATCTTGACCGACGACAAGTGTATTTTGATAATTAGCGCCTTTTCCGAATCCTAAACTTTTTAATTGTTCCGCTTCACTTTCTAAACAAAACGTGCGACAAGACGCGACTTGCTCTTCAAAATTCTTTTGATTAACCTCTAAGCTGAAAAATTGTGACCGCAAGACCGGATGATCATAATCTAAAACATAAGAAATCTTCAATCCCTCATAAGGCACCGCATAAATAGAAGCGCCTTGACTAAAAACACATATCGGCTCTTTGATATCAAAATATTTTACATGATCCGGTTGTTCTTCTATGCCCCCTTCTTTAAATTTCTTTAAAAATTCGATGCCGCTACCATCGAGGCCAGGAATTTCTGCGCCATCAATCTCAATCATCAAATTTGAAATCTCAAGCCCGGATAAAATACTCATTAAATGTTCTATCGTATAAATAGTGGCTTCACCTGCCCCAATAGGCGTGCAACGGGCGACGCCTTTTTCTTTAAACACATTTTGGATATCAGCCTTAATAATAGGTTTGTGCGCTAAATCTGTCCGGACAAAACAAATACCCGTATTAATAGGCGCAGGTTTAAATTTCAAATGGACCTTTTTACCGGTATGCAAACCCACACCTTCAATGAGTATTTCTTTTTTTATTGTCTTTTGTTTTCTCATAATAATTTTATTTTATTTTCTTTTCTAATTCTTCAATGCGTTTTTGCAATTCTTGTATCGTTTTAACATAATGCGGAAGTCGTTGAACACACGCATTGACGCGGCGTTCTTCCATGTGCGGCTTAGCCGGAAATCCCGAAACCATTTGATGAGACGCAATGGATTTTGTCACGCCACTTCGCGCCGCTACAACAACGCCTTCGCCAATCGTTAAATGTCCGGCTGTCCCTGATTGTCCGGCGAGAATAGAACTTTTCCCAACTTTTGTACTTCCAGAAATACCCACTTGCGCAATAATAATACAATCTTCGCCAATTACCACATTATGCGCAATCTGAACTAAATTATCAATTTTTGTTCCACGTCCAATAATCGTTTTATCAAAACGCGCACGGTCAATCGTGACATTGGCGCCGATTTCCACATCGTCTTCAATAACCACAATACCCACCTGTGGGATTTTAATATGTTTCCCGTCGATCTGAATATAACCAAATCCGTCAGATCCAACCACTGTTCCACTATGAATAATAACTCTATCGCCAATTTCGTTCTTTTCTCGAATCGTCACATTCGGATAAATTAAACATTCCTTCCCTATTTTCGTCGAGGATCCGATAAAACTACCCGCGTGAATGATCGTGCCATCGTCAATACTCACATTATGTTCAATAACCACACAAGCGCCCACAGCAACATTTTTCCCTAAACGCGCTGTTTTATCAACAACAGCCGACGGATGAATTCCTTTTATTTCTAAAACGTCTTTTTTATTTAACGATGTCATTAATGTCGTAAACGCTAAAGACGAATTATCAACCAAAATAACAGGCTTTTCTGGTATCGCTATATTGCGAGAAATAATCAATGCGCTGGCTTTTGTTTGTTTGACAAGAGGAAGATATTTGGGATGAGAAACAAATGTTAAATCGCCTTCTTTTGCTTCTTGAATGCCGCTTAATCCACTAATCATTAAATCCTTGTCGCCAACAACCTCGCCATTAACAATTTTCGCGATCTCGGCTAAGGTTTTTTTCATGCGCTATCCTTCATCGAAAAAAAACTATTTTTTCCCTTTTTGACCCTGATTTAACTTATCTAAAATAAGCGGCGTGATATCAATCGTTTTATTCCCATAGATCAAAACACGATCGTTAAGAATAAAGGAATACCCTTCTTTTTCCGCGTAATCACTAACGACTTTTTCAATCTCAAGCAAGATTTCACGAATTTTATCATTGCGCTCTTGCGTCAACGTTTCTTTTTGTTGACGGTCAAATTCCAAAAGTTCCGCTTTCATTTGTTCAATATCTTTTTCAACCTTTGCCTTTTCTTCTTCTTTTAATAAAGCGACTTTCCCTTGTGCCTCTTTAATTTTTTCAATTTTTTTATCACGCTCTTTAACAAAGCCCGCGTGTTTATCCTCTAAAACTTTATCAAATTCTTTTGTTTTATAATAATCATCGAAAAGCTTGCTTAAGTCAGCAAAGCCCACTTTTAAATCTTTATCTGCCGCATAAATATTTCCGACGAGAATAAACGATAGAAAAATTACCGCAACTAAAACAACTATTTTCTTACATTGCATTGTTTCCTCCTTTTAATAATAATCTTTTAGAATCCTCGACTAACACTAAAATAAAATTTTCCGGATTTACCTTCTTCTCCAGGCTCTTTATTAAGAGGATAGCCGTAATCCAAATTCATAGGCCCAATCGGCGTCTTAATACGCACGCCCAAACCTGTTCCAGATTTAAGGCCTCCTGTTCCAATTTTACTCGATTTCGCCCAGACATTGCCGACATCATAAAAAAGGGCCATTTTAATAAAATCAATCAGCGGAATGGTATATTCCACACTTCCGACGATCATGCTTTCTCCACCGATAGGATCATTATTAACAGGGTCCAACGGGCCCACTTTACGCTCGTCATAACCTCGGATTGTGCGGGCGCCTCCAGCGAAAAATCTTTCAAAAATCGGAACTTTCTCCGAATTATTATAAGCATCGGCTATGCCTGCTTTTAAACTAAAAGACATTACCGTATTAAATCGTAATGGAACATAATAATTAGAATACCCTTGTAACCGATAAAAATCCCTGTCACCACCCACAGGACCGCCGGCCACATCCAATAAACTTCCTAAAACCAGACCTTTTGTCGGAGAAATATTGCTATCTAACGTATTACGCTCGACATTAAAACCTAAAACACTTAAATTATTTTTTCCTAATTCTTCTTTTAAATCATTGGAAACATCATCTTCCATATTGCTAATCTTAACACTTTCATTACGATAAGAAACCCCGGCGCTTAAGTATTCATTCAATTGTTTACCTAAACGTAAAACCCCTCCGATACGCAATTCATCATACGCGTAACCAATATTACGCTCGCGTGTGCGCTGTTTCCGATAAGCATCAAAACCAAAAGAAACAGGATAATCAAACCACCAAGGTTCAGTAAAACTTAATAATAAATTATTTCGTGTAGAACCTGTTTCCGCGCGCAAAGCCAATCGTTGGCCTCCACCAGTAAATGTCGGCCAATTCGTAAAATCAAAATTCTTTTGTTCTACCTCAACGAACCCAATCACTTGATCCACAGTGCTAAACCCGCCGCCAAAACTAAATGTCCCTGTTTTCGCTTCCTTAACCTGAATAACAAGGTCTTTACGATCAGGCGTATTGGTATCTTCAATATCAAAACTGATATCTTCAAAATATCCCAAATCCGTTAACTTTTCTTTAGTGCGACGTAATTTCGAGCCATCAAAACGATCCCCAGGATACAATTTTAATTCCCGACGAACAACCGTATCTCGTGTACGGGTATTCCCTTGAATCTTAATTCGCTCAATATAAGCTAACCCGCCTTCAAACACATTAAGTTTTAATTCCACTTCACCTGTTTTCGGATTAAGCGAGGAACTATCGGTAACATTTGCAAAAATATATCCTTTATCAAAATAAAGCGTGCGAATATTAGAAATGTCGTCGCTCAATTTTTTGCGACTAAAAACATTCCCGGTCTGAATATCTTTCATAGAGCCAAAAATTTCTTTATTAGAAACTATTTTATTGCCGGATAAAACAATATTACCCACATAATATCTTTTGCCTTCTTCAATTTGAACATAAACCTCAACCCATCCTTGATAAAGCGATTCAACCCGATAATTAGCTTTAGCGTCAATATATCCTTGTTGTTCATAAAAAGATGTTATCCGGTCCATATCTTCCTGAAGAACATCTTCTTTTAAATACCCTGAATTAAAAAGCCATTTATAACGCGTCTTCATAACCTTTAAAAGACGTCCATCTTTATAAGCGCTATTTCCCAAAATATTTATCTTTTTAACACGCATTTGATATCCTTCACGAATAACAAAATGTAAACTCGCTTTATTCGTAACCTCATCAACAAAAGATTCGACTTGAACCTCAACTTTTGTCAATCCTTTTTTCGCATACAATTCCTTAATAGTATTTTCATCGTCTTTTAAAATCTTATTATCAAGAAACTTTCCGGCCTCAGTCTTAATCTTTTTCTTTAAAACCTTCGCGTGATAATAACGCGTCTTAGAAAATGTGACTTCCTCAACGATTGGTTTTTCATCCACATAAATAATAACTTTAAAGCCACCGTCCATTTCTTTACGATCGACGCGCACATCAGAAAAATATCCCGTATTATATAAACGTTTCAAATCATCGCTGATGACTTCTTGAATATATTTCTGACCTACACGCGTTTTAATTTTAGAAAGAATGGTCGCGATGCTGATTGTCTTATTGCCAACAATTTCAATGCTTTTAACGTCTTTTTCTTGAGGCGCGCTCACGTTAGCTGCTTGCAAAGATTGTTTTTCCATTGTCGGCTGGGATTCTTGCGCCCATAAAGAAACACAAGAAAACAACACAACAAATATTACGGTAAAAATGAATGAGTTTTTTAATATTTTTCGCATGAGATTAGGGGGTATGATAATGGTTGATTTTTGAATTTGTCTAATTATAGTAACAAAAAAAAATCATGTCAATCAACATATGCCAAATTTTCAAACCGCATGAACTCTTTTGTGAATTGAAGTTTAATCGGTCCCACAGGACCATTACGCTGTTTCGCAATAATGACCTCAGCAATTCCTTCATTTTCACTTGTGGCATTATAATATTCTTCTCTTACTAAAAGAACAACCACATCCGCGTCTTGTTCAATGGCTCCAGATTCACGCAAATCGGACAGTTGCGGACGATGGTCCTGACGTGATTCTACCGCTCGCGATAATTGGCTTAAAGCAATAACCGGGACATTCAATTCACGGGCTAACGCTTTTAAAGAACGAGAAATCTCTGAAATTTCCTGCTGACGGCTTTCACTGTTTTTGCTACCCTGCATTAACTGCAAATAATCAAGAACAACCATTTTAATATTATAATTGGCTTTTAATCTGCGGGCCTTAGCGCGAAGTTCCATAGCAGAAATAGCTGGCGTGTCATCAATAAATATTTTGGCTTCTGATAATTTCCCGGCGGCGGCTGTTAATTTAGGCCAATCAGACGCAGACAAAAAACCTGAACGCACTTTATGCGCATCTACACGCGCTTGAGAGCATAACATACGCTGGACCAACTGTTCTTTTGACATTTCTAAGCTAAAAATAGCAACAGGAATTTTTTGATCGATAGCGGCATTCTCCGCAATCGAAACCGCTAAAGCGCTTTTTCCCATAGAAGGACGCCCTGCTAAAATAATAAGATCCGAATTCTGCAAACCTGAAGTCATAGTATCAAATTTTGTAAATCCTGTTGGAATCCCGGTAATATGCTCTTTGCGTTGATACAAATGATCTAACGTGACCATACTACTTTTCACAAGATCCTTCAAAAGAAACGATTGTTGACGCTGTCTAAGATCAGCTATCTCGAAAATAAGTTTTTCCGCATTATCAACAACGCCTTCGATATCTCCACGGGCATCATAACTATCGGTAATAATTTGCGTTGCATTTTTAATCAACCGCCGTAAAACGCCTTTTTCTTTCACAATCTGGGCGTAATGCTCGATATTAGCCGCGGTCGGGACAAAATCCATCAAAACAGAAAGATAAGTCACTCCACCGACTTCATCTAAACGGCCATCATTTTTTAATTTATCGGATAAGGTAATAAGATCGACTTGCTTGCGCATGTTATACAAATCAAGAATCGCGCGATAGATCGTTTGATGAGCAGGTTCATAAAACCAGATTTCATTTAAAATTTCGACAGCGACGCCAATAGCTTCATCGCTAATGAGCATGGAGCCTAACACAGATTTTTCTGCTTCAACATTTTGAGGCGGAACCCTTACTTCTTCGTGACCCATAGTCGTATTTTAGCAGTCACTTCTGGATGGAGTTTAACACCAACTTCAAAAATACCTAATTGATCAATATTCTTTTCAAGCACGATATCTTTTTTATCAACGGTAAATCCTTCGGCTTCAATAGCCTTGACAATCTCACCTTCAGTCACAGATCCATAAAGCTTCTCCAAATCATTAACCTCAACCGTCACAGTACAAGAAACTTTATTCAGCTTATCCGCCAAGATTTCAGCTTTCTTTTTTTCTTCTTCATATTGAGCTTTTTCTTTTTTCTGAATCTGCTCAATACGTTTTAAATTTTCTGGCGTCGCCAAATACGCATCCCCTTTGGGGAACAAAAAATTACGGGCAAATCCATCTTTAACCTTAACCACTTGTCCCGCTTTCCCTAACTTATGAATATCTTTCGATAAAATAACTTCCATAACTGTTCTCCTTCAATAGACAATTATCTGTTTAATAGCAACGGCCCCTACTTATTAACGTTTGGATGACCCAACGGACAATAATCCTAAAAACCGCGCTTTTTTAATGGCCGTATTTAATAATCGTTGATTTTTGGCTGTTAATCCGGAAATTCGACGAGGAACAATTTTACCTCGATCATTAATAAATTTCTGCAGAACAGGCACATTCTTATAATCGATAACAATATCATCAGAAATCTGATATCGCGCAGACATTCTCTGCATGCGCTCGGCGCGATCAGCCCGATCCTCGCGTTCTGTTTTAGAGAATTTCTTTCCCATAGCATTATGAGATTTTTTTGAATTAAAGTCTTTCAAAGGCTTCCTCCTTTTATCTTATTCATCCCAAGCGATATTTTCAGGTTTTATCACTTCTTCCTGTTGATTCGAAACTTCAATTTCTTCTTCTTTAATTTTATCTTTACCTCCACCGTATGACCCTAAAAATTGCACACGTTCGGCCCTAACATCAATCGCGCTTCTTTTTTGACCTTCAGGGGTTTCCCAAAAACGCGACTGCAACACTCCCTCGACAAACACCGGCTTTCCTTTAGAAAGATATTGGCAACAAGCTTCGGCTTGTTTATCCCAAACGGTAACTGTCAAAAAACAAACTTCTTCTTTAAGTTCTCCGGTGCTATCTTTGAATTTACGATTCACAGCTATACCTAAATTGGCAACAGCCGTTCCTCCTGGCGTGTAACGTTTTTCAGGATCTCGCGTTAAATTTCCGATTAAAAAAACTTTGTTTAAATTCGCCATTTCATTCCTCCTTACACACAAAACGCTTTATTAAAATTAATCTTATTTTTTAAGAAGCGACCGCGGTGAACGCGCAACGTAAAATCCTTTCATTCACGCGTAAAACAGCCTTAATTTTATTAACAGCTTCTGGCTTCGCTTCAAAATTGATCAAATAATACGTCCCTTCCTGGCATTTCTTAATAGGAAAAAACATTTTTTGTTTTTCAAACCATACCTGCGCATTGATCACTTTGCTTGCTGTTTTGTTAATCGCCTCCGTGACTTCTTTAACAACCGTTTGCTTATCGTCACTATTTAATTTGGAATCAATAATGACTACGAGTTCATACTTTTTCATTTTCTTTCCCGTCATCTTTCTGCCATTCCTTTATGAGGAAATGACCAGGTTCGCTTTTCCTTATGCTGGCGACCTTCCGTTAAACTGATCACTGGCCTTATCGATGCCTTGTGTCATCCACACGAGGCAACATTCGGCGGCTTTTTCAATAAACTGTCCTAAAAATTCTTTTTCTTTTTTTGTAAAATGACCCAAAACATAATCTGCTGTCTCTTGATATTTTGGCGGCTGACCAATCCCACAACGTAAACGCGGAAAATCTTTAGTGCCTAAACGATCTTGTATCGAACTTAATCCATTATGCCCGCCGCAACTTCCTTGAGCGCGTAAACGTATCTGGCCAAATTCTAAATGAAAATCATCAGAAACGACTAAAAGATTATTCAACTCAAGAGACATTTTTCTGACGATACGCTCAAGGGCCACGCCCGAATTATTCATATAAGTCAAAGGCAATAGAAGCATCACATCAACATCTTCTATCGTTCCTTTCGCAATAAAACTTTTTGTCAAAAAACTATGACTAAATTTCAAATGATATTTCTTAGCAAAATATTGAACAACCAAAAAACCTAAATTATGCCGTGTTTCTTCATAATTTTTACCAGGATTCCCGAGTCCGACAATAAGCTTGCGCTGTGCCATGCCTTTTCAAATACTCACAATAAAAATTATTTCTTTTCTTTCTCTTTATCTTTATCTGAAGCTACAGGGGTCGTAGCTTCAGCTCCTTCTTCTTTCTTCTTCTCTCTCAAAACTTCAGGTTCTGCAGGCGCCGTAGCTTCTGCTCCCGCAACAACAACCTCTTCTTTCATCGGATGAACAACTGTAAATAAAATAGTATCCGCGCTTTGCTTTGTTTTAACACCTTGCGGCAATGTAATATCTTTCAAATAAATAAACTCACCCATTTTAAGATTCGTAACATCCACTTCAATTTTTTCTGGAATATCTTTAGGAAGGCATAAAACTTCTAATTCCCACATAACATGATCCAAAATCCCGCCATCTTGTTTAACACCAACGGCCTCGCCTTTGGCCACAATACCGACTTTGACATGGATTTCTTCCGTTAAAGAAATCTTATTAAAATCAATGTGAAGAATCTCTTCCGTGACCGGATGCTCTTGCTCTTCTCGGACAATCGCCGGATAACTTTTCAATTCTTTATCCCCATCTTTAAGATGAAGATCAAAAATAATGTTCCTTCCTTTATGAGCGCGAGAAATTTTCTGATAAAGGCGTTTATTCACTTTAACAGCGACAGATTCTTCTTTTCCCCCATAAACAATAGCAGGAATGAAATCCTTCTGTCGCATATTTTTGACTTTGCGAGTCCCTGTTTCTTGACGAATGTCGACATCCAATTTTATTTCTTCCATTTTTCGTTACACCCCTTTTATCTTTTTTATCGAGTTATTCCATCAAACAAACAACTGATTGATTGTTCATTATGTATTCTTTGAATGGCCTCTGCCAAAAGAGACGCCACACTCACAACATTAATATTACCAATTTGTTTTTCTTTTGTTAAAGGAATGCTGTCGGTGATAATCAATTCTTTTAAACTTTTGCAATTTTCAATCCGCTCTATCGCTTTGCCTGATAAAACGCCATGTGTTACCGCCGCATAAACATCCTTGACTCCATGTTTTTTTAACGCCTCAACCGCCTCAATAATAGAGCTTCCCGTCGCGATAATATCATCAATAATAATCGCGTTTTTTCCTTGCACCTCACCTAAAATATGCATAACTTCTGTTTTTTCGGGACTTTCTCGTCGCTTATCAACAATGGCTAAACTCGCTCCCATTCTTTTTGCATATGCGCGAGCCATTTTTGTTCCGCCGACATCAGGCGCCACAACAACTTTATCCCGAATATCTTTTTCTATAAAATAATCACAAATCGCGTTAATCGCATAAAGATGATCAACAGGAATATCAAAAAAACCTTGTATTTGATTCGCATGCAAATCCATAGTTAAAATACGATTGGCGCCGGCTGTCGTAATTAAATTTGCTATTAATTTCGCCGTGATGGGCACGCGCGGCTGGTCTTTTCTATCCTGACGCGCATAACCATAAAAAGGAATGACTGCCGTAATCCTTTTGGCAGATGCTCGACGAGCCGCATCAATCATAATCAGAAGCTCCATCAAATTATCATTCGCCGGAGGACAAGTAGGTTGGACAATAAAAATATCTTTCCCGCGCACATTCTCTTTAATCTCGACACGAATCTCACCTTCACTAAAACGAGAAACCAACACATCGGTTAAAGTCACGCCCAATGCGTCACAAATCCCTTGTGCTAATTTAGGATTCGCGTTTCCTGTACAAATTTTCATAAGTTTGTCCTTTTTGAAATTATTTTTGCCGGAACGCCAACAGCCACAGCATAATCCGGAACATTTTTATTTCTTGTCACCACGCTACCGGCTCCCGTAACAGCTTTTTTACCAATCGATATAGGAGCAACTAAAATTGAATCGGAACCCACAAAAGCATGATCCCCAATTTTCGTAAAATTTTTTTTCTTCCCATCAAAATTCGCCGTCACAACTCCCGCGCCGATATTCGCATTCTTACCCACAGTCGCATCGCCTAAATAACTGAAATGTTTCATAAAAACACCACTACCTAATTTTGAAGCGTTCACTTCTGTAAAATTCCCTATCTCCACATTATTCGCGATACGCGTTCCTGGACGAAATCGCGCGCAAGGACCAATCAAACACTTTTTTCCAATCCTAACATTATTCTCAATAAACGTGCATGGACGAATAATCGTATCCTGGCCAATTTTCACATCAGAATGAATATAGGTCGTTAAAGGATCAACTATCGTCACGCCTGAAAGCATCAAATCTTTTAAAATGCGCTGACGTAAAACATTTTCCGCCACAGCTAAATCCATCCGCGTATTAATTCCTAATCCTTCTTGGGCATCACTAACCTTGACTGTCTCAATCCGCATTCTTTTATTATAAAAGAGCTCTATAAGATCTGTAAGATAAAATTCTTTCTTCTTGTTATTTAACCGAACTTGTTTAAGGGTCTTAAACAATTCTTTGGCCTGCATACAATACACGCCCACATTGATTTCTGCAACATCTTTTTCAAAACCAATGGCGTCTTTTTCCTCACGAATCGCATAGACTTTTTGATTATCCCCGCGTAAAACTCGGCCATAACCTTTAGGCTCATGAACAACGGCTGTTAAAAAAGTACAAACGGCTTTAGTCCGTCTATGTCTTTCAATGATTTTCTTCAAAGTGGCTTTCTGTAACAAAGGCGCATCACCGCTTAATATTAAGATATCGCCGTAATAAAATTGAAAATGTTTTTCTACCGACTTAATAGCATCCGCTGTCCCTAAAAGTTTTTCTTGTCTAACCACGATACAATCGTCTGATAAAATTTTCTTTACTTCATCATATTGATGCCCCAAAACAACATAAATTTTCAAAGAACCAATAGCTTTTGCTAAATCTAAAACATACGAAAGAATTGGCTTGCCACAAACCTTATGAAGGACTTTAGGCAGTTGCGATTTCATCCGCGTGCCTTTTCCCGCCGCTAAAATAATTGTCCTCATATTTTTCATAACTCTTACCGATATTGCAAAACCTTCACATGCTCCAATGTCACTAATCCTTCTTTTATGATTTCATCCAAAAAAGGAATAATTTTATTAATATTCTCCTCACTGTCAATAATTTCAATGATGATCGGCAAATTTTCTGATAACCGTAATAATTTAGCGCTATGCATACGCTTATCAGAACCGAATCCCAAAATCCCACGAGTAACCGTAACGCCAGAAAGATTTAATTCTTTAGCCTTTAAAACAATATGCTCATAAATTGTCTTGCCTTTATAAATATCTGTTTCGCCGATAAAAACCCGTAAACTCATCCCTTCGGTCGATATTTTCATGTATTGCCTCCCTGTTTTCATTATAAAACATCAAGGATCAATCGTATAAAAAAACGCGCGATAAAGACACCTAAAAAGACAGCAACACAAGATAACATATTGGTGGCTAAAATATTTAAAACAGCGACCTTAAATTCTCCATCTTTTATCAAATTCATTGTTTCAAGCGCAAAAGTGGAAAATGTCGTATATCCACCTAAAATCCCTATAAAAATAAACATTCTCATAGGAGAAGATATATTGATTCTTTCAAAGAGCCCCCACAAAAATCCAATAATCAAACATCCTGTGGCATTAACAATAAAAGTTCCTATGGGAAAAATCCCTTGCGACCAACGATAATCAAAGCCTGAAATAATATAACGAAAAACCGTCCCAACCGCCCCGCCAAACGCTATAAATAATATTTTTGCCATAATTGAAAAACTCCCTTTTATCATTAGGAGTTATTAGCGCAACGGCGGTTAAAGGCGAACTCCATCACCTATTTCTTACAATTTCTTATTTCTCAAAAATCTACTGCCCAGCCAGGGTTCGAACCTGGACAACGAGATCCAAATTCTCGGGTGCTACCATTACACCACCGGGCAATTAAAAAATCTATGAAAATGAAAATACGGCATATCAATCGCAATACTACTTTAAAGAAGATTTTTATTTGGAAGTTAATTGGGACTGTTGTTTGTGAACTTCCTGCTTATAAGCTTCCAAAACCTTCGTCTGCAAATAATCGCGGAATTGTTGCGTAATCGGATGCGCAATATCACGATGTTCTGCTTTAGCGTCAACATCTTTTTCTAAAACATCTTTTTCATCTAAAATCTTACCGCAATGATTACAAAATTTTGAGCCAATTTCATTCTTAAAACCGCATTTCGAACAGGATAATTTCATTTTTCGTGAAGGCATCGCAATAAAAAATCCTTCCGCACCTTCAATAACCTTAATATTTCTCACGACAAAACACTCATCAAAAGTTACCGTCGTATAAGCCTTAAGTTTCTTATCCAATCCTTCTTTTAAAAAGACCCGAATTTCTGTAATTTGCATACAACATGCTCCTTTTTAGAGCGTCTCAACGACAAAAACCTGCGCATAATTTTTAACCAATATTTGTCGTATCTTTTGCGCGGCGGCTTTGGTCCGAGTTAACCCATAAACACAAGGGCCACTCCCAGAAACCATAACTCCATAAGCTCCTAATGACCTCATTTTTTGCTTTAATCTCAATAGTTGCGGGCACATAGCTAAAACAACATCCTCGAGGTCATTAACTAACAACGGCCCGACAGCTGACATATCATTTTTTCGCAAATTACGGATGAGAATACTAACATCATCCTTTTTATTTGTCAACTTCAATTTAAGGCCGCCGTAAACTTTTCCAGCTAAAAGTTTTATTTTAGGCACGACTAAAATATGCCATAATTTATTATTAATATTAATTTTCTTTATTTTATCTCCCCGCTCTGTTCCAAGAGCCCAAGAGGATTGATAAAGAAAAAACGCCACATCGCTTCCTATTTGAGAAGCGTAAGAAAAAAGCTTTTTATGAGAAATATTCAATTTCCAAAGCTTCGAAAGAGCCAAAAGAGCTGTTGCCGCGTTACTGGAACCGCCCGCTAATCCCGCGGCCACAGGAATTCTTTTTTTAATATAAATCTCAACACCTTCTTTAATAGAAAAATCATTTCTCAAAACACGCGCAACTTTATAAACTAAATTTTTTGGTCCTTTAGGAACCTGAGGATGAGAACAAAGAATTCTAATTTTTCCATCTTGACGAGATCGAAAAGTCATATCATCACAAAGATTCACGCGCTCAAAAAGAGTGATAATATCGTGAAATCCATCAGGCCTTTTACAACGAACTTTTAAGTAAAGATTAACTTTGGCAGGAGATTTAACAGTGAGCTGATTCATCTTGAAAAATAAAATATTAAAAAAATAACTCTACGCTTAAAAAATCACTAAAATAAAATATCAAAAACCTTTTTCTTACCGGCTGGCCTGAACATTTTTTGCACGGTCAATCTTATTTTTTATTTCTTCTTGTTCCGGCCAAAGGGCTAAAGAAGACTCCCAGTAAGCAATCGCATCATCCATTTTGTTTAATTTCACGCAAACATCACCCAAATGATTATAAATAACAGGGTCCTTTAATATTTGATCCGCTTCTTTCAAAAATTTTAACGCCTCTTCATATCGGCCTTTTTTATAAAAAGCCCATCCTAAACTATCTAAATAAGCGCCATTCATCGGGCTAATTTCCAAAGCCTTTTCGATTAAAATAATGGCCTCATCCAGATTAATATTATTCTCAGCATAAAGATATCCCAGAGTATTTAAACTCGCGTCATGCGACGGATTAATTTCAATCGCTTTTTCTAAAGCCATAATAGCTTTATCTCGATCCGCCACTTCCAAATATAAAGACCCCAATAAATACAAAACGTCCACATTGCCCGGGTCTATTTCTAAAATACGTTCAAACTGCTGAATGGCTTGATTATATTTTCTTTGCGAATAATAAAGCTGGCCTAAATATCCATAAATTTCAATATTTTCTGGATTATCTTGAGAGAAAGATTTTAAAATATATTCATATTCTTCTGCCGCCTCATTATATCTTTCCAGACTCGAATAAATAAGCGCTAATAAATAATGCGATTGTATTTCCTCGGGATTATATTGCTGAACCAATTTTAATTCATCGATGGCACGCCCCAAAAGATTCAGCCGCGCATAAATCGTCCCTAATCGCAAATGAATGATATAACTACGCTCATCAAATTGAGCGGCTTGTTGATATTCTAAAAGCGCTCGCTTTGTCTCGCCTTTTAAATCATAAATATAACCCATCGTATAATGCGATAAACTTTTAGCCGACGTAATTTTGTCAAAATAGACAAAGGCGTGGCCGTAACGCGTGTTAAGAACAAACACGATTACAATCACGCCTAACGATAAAACAGTCTTTAACGTTCTACAAAATCGCATAGAAACCTTAATCCCAAAATACATTTTTTTAGCATTTCTTTTAGGATAAATCATCCGCATAATAAAAAACGCTAAAAAATCTTTCTTGGAATAATGATTATTTGGTTAATCTTTTCTTAAGATGACGTAAAGATTTACGCATTTTTTTACGTTTATGCGTTCTAATCTTTCGTCGTTTTCTTTTTTTTCCGCAGGGCATTTGTCACCTCTTTGATAGGTTAATATTAATAAATCAATTTGTTCAACGAATATTCTATAATCCCTTGCGCGCCAACATCTTTTAACTTCGGGATTAAAATCCGCACAGTTCCTTCATCAATAACAGTCTCAACAGCATTCCATCCTTTTTGGCTTAAAGGCGATACCGTCGGATTTTTAACAGCCGTTAATAATTCTAACACTTTTTTTAGATCCTTTTCCTGCACGTTCATTTT
>JAKQLT010000208.1 GCA_029567025.1 Candidatus Omnitrophota bacterium
TACGCCAGCAAATTTCTACTAAATCTTTCCTAGAAAGATTTGCCAGCTTCGTTATGTGAATTTCATAACGAAGGCCAGCACAACAGTGAAAGAATAAAAAGAACAATAAGGGCTTCGTAGATGAATTTCATAACGAAGGCCAGCACAACAGTGAAAGAATAAAAAGAACAATAAGGGCTTCGTAGATGAATTTCATAACGAAGGCCAGCACAACAAAAAATATTTTAAAAAACTGTCGGTATTATATAGCAGATTTCTTTTATGGTGTAAAGAAGGAATTTAAAGAATCTCTCTGATTTAAAGCCCTTTTTATTTTATTAAGAGTTCGCTAATTTTATTTAATAATTGTTGAGCTGTAAAAGGCTTTCCTAATGCGGGATAGTGAATGCCCCCCACTGTTATTCCTTGAGGCGTATCAGAAGAACTTCCCGGCGCCAGAATGCCGGAAAGAAAAAGCACAGGAATATTTCTTGTCAGAGTATCTTTTTGCAGAAGTTTGACCGCTTCAGCACCATCGATATCCGGCATCATAATATCCATCAGAACTAAATCAGGAAGATATTTTTTTGTTTTATCCACAGCTTCTTTTCCCGATGAAAGCTTAATCACTTCAAACCCTTCTTGGGAGAGCTTTTTATCTAATAGCTGGACAATTTCCTTTTCATCATCGACAAGTAGAATCTTTTTTGACATAGAAACCTTTGCGTAAAATAACATTAATAAAACTTTTTATTTATTATAACAATCTAATGATTTTTGTATATAATTAATTCAATAAAAAATCTTAAAAACGTTTTGGAGTTTTTTATGCTGACGCGACTTTTGATTCAGAATTTTGGCCTTATTGATTCTTTATCTGTTGATTTTGGGCCAGGATTAAATATTTTTACAGGAGAAACCGGCGCGGGCAAATCTATTTTGATTGATGCGCTTCGGATTGCTTTAGGTGAAAAAATTGTCTCTTCTCAATTGCGCGAGGAAAACAAAAATTGCGTCATTGAAGCGGTTTTTGATTTGTCGAAGAGTGATTTGAAGAAAAATAATATTTTTAAGGATTTTTTTGATGATAAGGATTTCACGCTTATTATTAATCGCGCTTATTCTTTCGACGGTAAAAATAAGGTTAAGATAAATGGCTTTCAAGTAACTTTGGGACAATTGAAAGATGTGGGAAACCTTCTTATGGATTTTCATGGGCCGCATGATCATCAGATGCTTTTGGCTTCGTCTTCTCATTTAGGTGTTTTAGATCGTCTGACGGATTTTGAAGATTATGGCGCAAGTTACAAGGATATTTACAAGAAATATCTCGTTTTAAAAGACCAGTGGAATGCCCTACAGTCTCTTGCTTCATCTCGAGACCGCGAGATTGATTTGTTGACCCATCAGATTAATGAATTAAAACAAGTTTCTTTGGACGATGAGGCCTATCAAGAATTATTGCAGAAACAAACAAAAATGAACAATGCGGAAAAACTTTATGAATATATTCAGAAAATACTTCTTTTTATTGATGGCGAAAATGGCTCTAATGAAAATATTCGCCAAGCATTCTCTCCGATGAAGGAACTGAATCATATTGATGAAAAAACAAATTATTTGATGGAGCAATTATCGCAGTTACAGCAGATTGGCCAAAGCATGGTTTCTGATCTTAAAGATTATGCCGAAGACCTTTCATTTGATCCGCATGAAGCCCAAAAGATTAATCATCAATGCGATTGTTACGACGATATTAAAAGGAAATATGGCCCGAATTTAGCCGATGCAAGAAAATTTTTTAAAGAAGCGCAGGATAAATATCAATTGTTATCGCATTGGGATCAAAATGACGCGGAGTTGCGCGCTTCGATTAAAGAGATTGAGTCGTATTTAGCGCAGGTTGCTAAAAAAATAACTAAAAGCCGAAAAAATACTGCTGAAAATTTAAAAAAGATTATTGAAAAAGAATTGTCCGAATTGGGAATTGTTCATGTGCGATTTGAAGTTCGCATAGAAAAAACGGATTTAAACCCACAAGGCCAGGATCAAGTTTCTTTTTATATTAGTCCTAATGCGGGAGAGGAATTAAAACCGATGTCTGAAATTGTGTCATCGGGTGAAGCAGCGCGTGTGATGTTAGCTTTAAAAAAGGCGCTTATTAAAGTGGACCCTATCCCTGTTCTTATTTTTGATGAAATTGATGCGCAGATCGGCGGAAGATTAGGAAGTATTACAGGACAAAAGCTCAAAGAAATCTCTTCGCATCGTCAAGTCATCTTAATTACTCATTTGCCTCAGATTGCGTCATTTGCGGATCAGCATTTTAAGGTTTCGAAAATGGTTCAATCCGGACGAACCCTTACTTGCGTTGAGAGTTTAGATAAACCCGCGCGTGTGAAAGAATTAGCAAAAATGATGAGCGGAGAAAAAGAATCGCGCATTTCACTTGAGCACGCGCAAGATCTTTTATCTCAAGCCCAGCAGAAGAAAAATAATAAATAAAAATTTTTTTTATTTTGAACAGATGTTACAATTGATTTATGAAAAATAAAATTTTTGTAGGGTTTGATATCGGCGGCACTAAGATATCCTGTGGCCTTGTGACTGATTCTGGAAAAATCATTGCTCGGGCAAAAACCGCAACGCCTTCTTGTGCGTCGGCAACGAAAATCATTTCTATTATTGATTCCCTTTTAGAGGAGTTGTTTTTAAGCGCTGCTCCCTCTTTTCGCAGAAAGGATCTTCGCGGGATTGGGCTGGGCGTTCCAGGGATTGTTAATGCTAAAGGTTTTGTCCTTCGCACACCGAATATGGGATTGTCGCAAGTTGATATGAAGAGACAATTAGAAAAAAAATTTCGAGTGAACATAGCCCTTGGTAATGATGTAAATTTAGGCGTGTTAGGGGAAAAATGGTTGGGTGCGGCACGTAAAATAAAAAATGTGGTTGGACTTTTTTTAGGGACAGGACTTGGCGCGGGCATTGTTATTAACGATGATCTTTTTTTAGGAAGTCATGGCGCGGCCGCGGAATTAGGTCATATGATTATTGAGGAAAATGGTCCGCAGTGTGGTTGCGGAAATCAAGGATGTTTAGAGTCTTTAACAGGTCGATGGGCGATAGAACGCGATATCAGAGAAGCGATACGCTCAGGAAAGAAAAGTATTATCACCAAATGGGCATGGCATAAGAATAAGCCTATTAAAAGTAAAATTCTCCGGGAGGCATTAGCAAAAAAAGATCCAGTTGTCGTTAAAGTGATGACAACAGCTTGCCATCATTTGGGACGCGCCTGTATATCTGTCAGACATATTTTTGACCCAGATCTCATTGTTTTAGGCGGCGGAGTTGTTGAAGCGTGTGCAGATTTTATTTTACCAGAAGTCAAAAAAGTTTATCAGAAAGATAAATTTTTTAATGGATTGGGACGATGCGATATCACGGTATCTCTGTTGGGAGATGATGCTATTATTTTAGGTGCAGTTTCTTTGGTGAGAAAGAAATGATCGGTTCGTCCGTAATATTTTGACAGGTTTTTTAAAAACGATTTTTAATAGGTCCGCCTTCTCTCTTGCGATATTAATGTCTTCCTCGATGATATTCTTCCCTATTAGGCGTAATATGATTTGTTTAGATGTATTCTTGCAAAGAATATTTTCAACAGATGATTGATGCATGCGATCCAAGCCATCAGCGATTCTTAAGAAAGAAGCTAATATCTTGACATTTTTTTTAGATATTTTATTTAATTGTGAAAAATATTTATGGGAGTTTTGGGGAAGGCTTTTTCTGTGATAGCGCGCGATCAGCCCTATGAGAATGCGAACCTTTAGTGAGACCTTGAGACGTTGCGAATTAATAATAAGTTCTTGCGCCAGTTTATGATGTTTTTGTTGTCCTTTAATCCAGCCGATATCATGTAAAATCGTTGCGGCTTCTAAAATATTTCTTTCTTGAGGCGTTAATTGATGCAGGTGGCTTAATTGATCAAAAAGACTTAATGCTAATTTTGCGACGTGCAAACAATGTTTTTCTTCGAATTGATATTTTTTCGCTACAGTTATGGCGTTGTTTTTTAGCTGATTTTTTTTAATTGATTCCATATTTTCTTGACTTTAAGAGAATGCCATTTTTTTACAAACTTTTTATAGGTTTTTTTACGTAGTGTTTCACATTTTTTTTCAAGATAAATAATCGTGGGCTTAAGATCGTTGGCATAGTTTTTCTTTTGGGATAATTTTTCTAAATAGCTGAGCCAAACATCTAATTCGTGAAGATCGCCCAAGATGTCCTGGATTTGTCGTGCCGCTATGATGAAACGGTTGATTTTTTTTCCATATAAAATTTTAAAGATTTCTAATGTGTAACGTAGTTTTTTTGCCGTAATGCGTAAGGTGTGAAGCTGTGCTCCTTTGTGAGGCGTATAAACATAAGGTTCGTAGCGCAGAAAATCTTTTAATTTCTTCAAAATAAGTCTTTTGATTAAAATTTCAGGCGTTTGTTGTAAAGGTTTTTTATTAAATGAGAGACACGTTTTTTTTAATTCAGCACCTTTTTTAAAAGATTTCAGGGCTTGCTTAATAGTTTTTTGTTTTTCTTGGCGTTCTTTATTCAAAAGTTCGATGATTTTATCTATTCCGTGCGTCTTTAAGGGGTTTTTTATTTTATTTTTTAATGTTTCTAAGAACTGTCGTTGAACGTCTATCTCGCGGGCTTTTCCTAATGCTGAAGCGATTAAAAAAATGGGCTGTTCGGTTTTTTTTATAGTTTTAGCAGGCAAGAGTTTTAAGTATTTGAAAGTTTTAAACGCTACTCTTAATCGTCGGGAAGCTACGCGCATGCGATGGATAGAATCTTTGTCAGGGAAAGAGTAAACTTTTTTTTGTTCTTTTAAAAAGTTTTTAATGTAAGCGGAAAGTGTTTCTTGGGCGTGAGAGAAAAACGTTGTCGTTTTCATTTCGCGTAATATTTGATAAGATTTTCTTGCGTATTAAGAATTTCTGAAGAGTTTTCTTTATTCGCGTGAAGGTAGTGGCGTTGAGATGTTAAAAAACGAGATTGTTCGGTGTCTTTCCAGTATTCTTCAAGAATGAATTTTAAGTGTTGGGTAAGTTCGTCTTTATTGATTTCAAACAGAAGTTCAACGCGCCTATCGAAGTTGCGGGTCATCCAATCCGCCGAGGATAAAAAGACGCGAAAGTTGGAATTATTATTGAATAGATATATACGGGAGTGTTCTAAAAATCGTCCTACGATGCTTTTGACTTCAATGTTTTCGCTTAAGCCGGCGACTCCTGGAATCAAACAGCAGATACCGCGCACTAAAAGTTTTATTTTTACACCGGCGCTGGACGCGTCATAAAGTTTTTCAATGATTTTTGTGTCTTCTAAGGAATTAAACTTCGCAAAGATAAAACCATTTTTATATTTTTTTTGAAACGCGATTTCTTTATCAATCATATCAAAGAAATATTTTCTTAAATCATACGGCGCTGAGACAATGCGTGTCCAAGTCGACGGTAAAGAATACCCTGTAATAACATTAAAAACTTCTGAAATGTCTTTAGCGAAATCCTCATTCGCCGTGAAATAGCCGATATCGGTATAAATTTCCGCTGTCTTTTCGTTATAATTTCCTGTCGAAAGATGGACATAGCGGCGGATCCGCCCTTCTTCTCTTCTGACGATAAGGGCCATTTTCGAGTGGATTTTTAAATCGACAATGCCATAGATGACATGGCATCCTGCGGCCTCAAGCTCTCGAGTCCAGTAGATATTTTTTTCTTCATCAAAACGCGCTTTGATTTCTACTAACACCGTCACTTGTTTTTTATTTTTTGCCGCTTCAATCAGGGCTTTAATGATCGCCGAATTTTCATTCGCGCGGTAAAGCGTCATTTTAATCGCCAAGACATCGTTGTCTTTCGCCGCAGTTTGGAATAAATCAATGGTGGGCTGAAAGGATTGAAAAGGAAAGTGGAGAATGAAGTCTCCCTCCTTGATTTTATCAAAGATATTTTCATATTCTATCTTTGCGGGAATATAGCTTTGAAAGAAAAGTTTTGGTTTATTGACTTGGCCCGGCAGTTCAAATAAATAAGTTAAATCGATGTCGCCATCAATAAAACTTACTTGTTCTTTGGAAAAATCAATGCCTGTGGCCAACATATCCAGTAATGCCGCCGAGGCATTTTTTTCGACTTGAAGAGTAACGATTTTTGCTTTAGGCCTTTTTTGTATTTCATTCTCAATGACTTTGAGGAGATCAGCGCTGTAGTCTTCTTTTTCTGAGAATTCGCTATCACGAATGACCCGAAAGAGAAAATGGCCAGCGATTTTAAATCCTTTAAAAAAAGAGTCTAAATTCGCGCGAATAATATCATCAATAAGAATAAAAGAGAATTCATCATTTTCAGACGGAAGTTTAAAAAGGCGCGGCACTGATTTTGGGATAGTGATAAGGGCCAAATAAGAATTGTCATTACGATGAAGATGAATTCCAAATGCTTTTGTTTTTGAGCTTAAGACAGGAAATGGATGCCCTGGATCAATGGCCATTGGCGTAGCGATGGGAAAAAGCGTTGTTTCAAAATATTTTTTTACGGATTTTTTTTGCTCTGTATTGAGATCGTCTATTTTAAGAATAGAAATTTTATTTTTTTTTAGTTCTTTTGTGATGACTTCTTGATACAACGTGTAAAGGCGCGTTGTTAATATTTCAACACGAGACTGGATCTCAAGAAATAATTCTTGAGGATAATGACCAAAACGTTCTTTGTGGTTATATCCCGCGTCTAAGAGTCTTTTTAATCCTGCTAACCGGACCATAAAGAATTCATCTAAATTATTAGCGAAAATGGCAATAAATTTGACGCGTTCTAACAGAGGATTTTTAGGGTTCTCGGCTTCTTCTAAAACTCTTTCATTAAAGGAAAGCCAGCTTAAGTCACGATGAATAAAAATATCTTGAGGGTCTTTGATAGGAGTTTCCATAGGATTTTATTGAGAATATTGAATTTTTAGATTTATTTTTTTACCGGCAATTTCTTCAAACATGGTTTTTTTGTCCATAAATTCTAATTTTTCTAAAACAAATCCCGTATCAATGGTAGCTGTTAAAATAATATCAGAAGAGCGTGTCAACCCGACTTCTAATTTTTTTATTTTTTGTTTATGCGAACGGTCTAATGCGTTAGAAATCCTTAAAATGGCGCTTAATTTTTGAATGAGAATTTGTTTGTCTTTAGGGAGCGAACGATAAAGCATGTGCGTGTCGGCTGGAAGTCCTCGACGGTGATAACGCGCGATGCAGGCGATCATTTTGATTTCTTCATCGGTTAAGCGAAATAAATTCAGATTAGAAATCAGATATTCTGTGTGTTTATGATGCGCGCGATTGTAAACAAACATCCCAATAGGATGAAGATAGGTCGCCAATAAAAGGTATAAAAGTTCCGTTTTTTTAAGTCCTAATGTTTCTTTAAAACCATTGAATAATGTTTCCGATAATTGGGCCACATGCTCCACGTGGTTTAAGTCCACGTGATATTTTTTGCAAATCCATTTAGCGATAGAAATAAGCTGATTTGTTTTATTGTATTTTTGAGAAATTTCAAAATCGAGGATCATGTTCGTTAAAACAGCTTCCGACAACGAAGCTTCTAAAATATAGATATTTTTATTTTCGCTTAAATTCGCGAAGGTGTTTAAAATCATCGCGTATCCGGCAAAGGTTTCAGCGCTTTCTAAAGGGATTTTGTATTCTTCAGAAATTTTTTCTGGACTTTTATCTAATATTTTTTGCACCAGCTCTTCTGTTTCGGACTGATTTAACTGAAAAAATGTGTCTTGAAAACTTTTTTGAGAAAGGATTTTGGGAAGATAGGTCGTATAATTTTCATCAATCAAGATAATGTCATCTATGGAAAGAGTTGCAAGCTCTCTTTTTAAATAAGCGAATTCCTCCTCTATGTTTTCTTTGACGGCTTCATAATTTTCCTGTAAATTCCCGTCTAATTTGCTCATGAGTTGTTTGAGTCGTAGCATGCCTAAAGGAAGCCCGACATTCATTAAGGTGTATCCTTGCGCCATGGCCGAGACATCCAGGCTTCCAGTCCCTAATTCTGCAATAAGAAGATTTTTCTCATGAATAGGATATTTGTTTTTTAAGATATGGTAAAGATAGGCATCAATAAAATAAATAACATCGCCGACGGTAAAGACTTCAATATTAAATCCTGTTCTTCGGGCCACGGTGTCAATAAAAACATCTTTATTATCCACTTCTCGGACTGCGGTTGTGGCGATAACGCGGACATTCGTGACAGCATACTCTTTTAATTTTTCACTATATTTTTCAAGGATGGCGACGGTGCGGTTAATGGTTTCTTGAGAAAAACGTCCTTTATAAAAAGTGTCTTTGCCTAAAAGCGCGATGTTTTTAAGGGATTCCAAGATTTTTATTTCTGATTCAGCTTCTTCTGCTATTAAAAGTTTTATGGAGTGCGTTCCAATATCAATAATCGCGGCTCTTAACGGTTCTTTTTCTTTCATAGGATTATCCAGAGTATTCAGATTTTGTCTTAAGTTAGGATTTCAATTATAGGCGGGAAGAGCTCTTGTATCAAGTGAATTCTCTGTGACATCCTATTATTATTTCGATCCTATTTCTATGGAAATATGATTGATTTTCCATTTTTTCTATGTTAATTTAGCACAGTTTTATTTATTAATTTAATATCCTCAAAAAAGTTGTAACTTTTTTGAGATTAATTCGCTTTTTTAAGTTATATTGTTAAAGCTACTATAACTTAAGGGCTCATGAAAGGAGTTTTTTATGAAAAAGATTGGCGTTCTAACAAGCGGTGGCGATTGTGGCGGGCTTAATGGCGTTGTAAAAGGCGCGGCACAAATGGCGCAAGCCTATGGCGCGTCGTGTTATGTGATTCCTAATGGTTATGCCGGGTTATATAATTTGATTGATTTTGATTCTTTGGTTGAGCTTAATGCGGACCGCGCGGATTTAGTCAACGCCAATGACGCGGGTTCTGAAGCCGGGCATTCTCGTGTTAAAGTCAAAAAAATTGCTGATGAACATAAATATGACCGTATCAAAAAAGGTCTTAATAAATTTGGTATTGAAGGATTGGTGATTTCAGGCGGTGATGATTCGGGGAGTGTTATGGTCGATCTTTCCGAACAAGGGATTAAATGTATTCACGCGCCTAAAACTATGGATTTGGATTTGCAAACTTATTCTGTCGGGTTTGATTCAACGGTTAATCGTATTGCGCAATTTGCTCAAGATATGAAAACAACCGGACGCACGCATAATCGCATTATGGTTATGGAGGTGTTTGGCCGTTACGCGGGACACACGGCTTTTCGCGCAGGGATTGCTTGTGATGCGGACGCGATTTTGATTCCGGAAGTTCCGACGGATTTTGATGCTCTTTATGCGCACTGCAAAAAAGTTTTTACGCATCGTATCTTAACAAGCGATGTTAAGGCTGGCACCTATGTTATTATTGTCGCGGAAGGTTTAAAAAATGCTGATGGCTCAGAGCTTTATGATGAATCCGCTGGTATTGATGCCTTTGGCCATAAGAAATTGGCTGGCGCCGGCGCGTATGTGCAGAAAGAATTATCAAAACGCTTTAAAGCCGACCCAGAGATAAAAGAGTTTATGAAAAAATCAAAAATGTTTGTTGAGGGAATTTATGAATCTCCAGAAGTGCGAACGGTTGTCCCGGGTCATTTGGTGCGTTGTGGCGCTTCTTCTGTTTATGATGTTAATTTCGGGAAAGAAGTTGGTGCGGGCGCGGTTGTTCTTTTGCAAAATGGGATTTCAGGCGTGACAGTGGCGGGATTCAGCAACGGGAAGATTATGTATATCCCGTCTAAAGAAGCTATTAAACAACGCCATGTGGAAGCTGAGACAGTCGCTTTTTATGAAAAATTAGGCGTGTGTTTTGGCCGCCAAGTGAATGCGCAAGCCCCCTTCCCTCTTTTTGCCGAAAAAGTCGGGAAAGTGGAAAGGTATTTGAGTTTGTAGTTGTTGAGAAAAAAGGTTAAAATTAGAAGGCAGGAATATTTTTATTCCTGCCTTTTTTTAATCATATCTTTATAAAGTAGTATGTGTTGAGAGGTTATTTTTTCTTCACAAAAGAATTGAAGAATCTTTTCACGAGCTCTCTTTCCTGCAAGAAATCGAATATTATCGTTAAAAAGGAAGTATTCTATTCCTTCTAAGAAGGATTGCTTGTCTTCCGGCTCTGATAAATAGCCATTAATTTTGTGATCGATTATATCCGGAATTCCCCCTACCTTAAAAGCTACGACTGGAGTTTCGCACGCCATGCTTTCAGCGACTACATTTCCAAAAGTTTCAGCTTTGCTTGGAACGACGGTGATATCCGCGAGATTATATAATTCGCACATTTTTTTTGCATTTTTTATTTTGCCGAAGTGTCGGATTCTAATATTTTTATTATAGCGTATGGGAATGTGTCCGTTCCCAGCAAGGATTAGTTTTATATTGCTATTAAAAGTAATATTTTTGAGAATATCTAGAAGAAGATTGAGTCCTTTAAGTGGCACATTAATGTTTCCAGCGCTAAAAAATATAATTTTATCTTTTTCTGAGAATCCATACAAATTTCTTAGCTCTTTTTTATTAGAGGGGGTAAAAAGATCGGCATCTATTATGTTGGGGATATGGTGGACAAAATGATTTTTTAGCAAAGGGGTTTCTTTTGCAATATTGGCTAACCATTGCGATGGAGTTATTATTTGAAATGGATTCTTATCATAAAAACTTTTTTTGAATAACCATTGTTTATGAGATGAATTCCATGCTAATGGAATAAAGGTTGATAATTGACAGCCTTTGCCACAGCCTGATTTCCATTTATTACAGTTAAATGAATGATAGCAGTGCCCTGTCAACGGCCACATATCGTGAAAAGTCCAGACCAAAGGTTTAGATTTTCCTAATTCAATTGTTTTGAGAGGAAAATTTTTAAATGGCCAGTGTAGATTATGGCAATGAATGATAGATGCTTCTTTAATAAGAGGGTGTGAAAATAAAGAATTTGAGAAGAAAGAAAATTTGTTTTGAATCCAGAAAGTATTTAAGGTTAATTCTGTAATATTTTTAAAGAAGCGAAATATTGATGTTGTTGTTGATTTTGAGTTTGCATCTAAAGAGACAACATCGTCATCGTTAGAAGTTTTTTCCGCAACAATCATTTTTGATTCAATGCCTTTTTTACGTAGACCACAATGCAAGCGATAAGCGGCTATGCCTGCCCCATGTCTGAGATCCGCTGTCGATATGTGTAAAACTTTCATAAATATTAAGGCTAATGTTTTATTTTAAATAGAATATATTTTTTTAAGCTTCCACGGAAGATCGCCTCAATGGCCCATATAATTATCCACCACCAGTTCCATAGAGGAATATTCTTAAGGGAGCGCAGTCTTTCTAAGAGAAATTGGTTCATATGGATATTGCTGAACCCACCTAATGGGATTATCGCAATTGGTTCATTTAAATATTCAAAGTTCATGCCCGTAGAGTATGCTTTAAAAATAATGTCATAATCAGCAATTATTTTATAAGAAGTGTCAAGAAACCCTAATTTATTGAAAACAATTTTATTAAAGAATGCTCTTTGTTGGCAGAACATATTAATGAATAAATATTTTTTATTTTTTATTATCCCTTTGTTTGTTTTTTTATTTACAGTCCATTTTATAGAAAGGTTAGATAACTTGACATCTCCATAAATAATGTCAACGTTTGGATTTTTTTGATAAAAGTTGGCAATATTTGATAATGTTTTATTAGAGAAAAGTTTATCTCCCGCGTTAAGAAAATATAAGAAATCTCCTGTGCTATGGCTAATTCCTTTATTCATCGCATCATAAATGCCTTGATCAGGTTCAGAAATAATTTTTGAGATGTTGTTTTTATATTGATTGATAATATTTAATGTGTTGTCAAAAGAGCCTCCATCAATGATAATATATTCAATATTTTTATAGTTTTGCTGAATGACCGATTTAATAGTGTCTTCCAATAGTTTTTCAGCATTTAAACAGACAGTAATTATTGAAATTTTTAGATTGCGCATAGCAATTTAAATGTTTTGATAGATGTTTTTGGTTTCTTGTACTGTTTTTTCCCAAGAAAAGTCTTTCAATCTATTCTTTCCTTTTTCTATAAGTTTTTGACGGAGTTCTTTATTATAAATAATTTTTTGTATTGCTGTTTTTAAAGATAATGAATCATAAGGAGAAAAATAGCAAGCCGCATCTTTTGCTATTTCAGGCAATGAGCTTGTGTCGCTCAAAATTATAGGACAATTGCACGCAAAAGCTTCTAGAATTGGGATTCCAAACCCTTCATAGAGAGATGGGAAAACGAAAGCTAATGCGTTTTGATAAAGAGATTGCAAATAAGAATCAGATAATATTCTGGGAAAAAAAACTTTATTTAAAATATTTAGAGTTTTAAAAAGATTTATTTCCTTTTTTGATAATGCTTCCCCTCCAGCACAAACAATTCGCAATTTAGGGTCTTTGTCTAGAAGAGGCTTTAGAGCTTTAATAAAAAAAATAAAATTCTTGTAGGCATTTCTGCTTCCAACAAACAAGATGTAATTATTAAAATTAGTAACAGGCAGATTGTGGGGGCTTGTTAATAATGAGTTCGCATGATAAATAACAGAAATTTTTTTTTCTTCAACCTGATAAAGGTTTATGATGTCTTTTTTTGTATTATGTGAGACTGCAATAATTTTTTTTGCTCTCATCGCCAACGCTTTCTTCTTAAGAGATGTCTGATCCCATAGAGGAAAGTATTGGGGGAATTTCTCATGAATCAGGTCATGTATGGTTAAGATAAAAGGTTTATTTTTTATATATTTAAGAAAATAAGTGTCGTAGTACGTTGGATGAAAAAGATGGAAATTTTGATTTAATAAAGAATGTATATTTTTATTAAGATTTAATATTGAAAGGAGCTCTCTTTTTCCTTTGAACTCGAAATTTCTTAGGAAGAAATTATATTGTAATGACGGAATTTTTTCTAAATATTTGTTGTTTGAATATGATAAAAATATCTCAGCTTCAATGTCGGGGTGTTTTTTAAAGCCTGAAATTAGTTCAGAGAAATATCTGGAGATGCCACCAAAATCTTGCAATGAAAATATTTGACTGTCGTAAAGAATTTTCATGAATTATTTTTTAGATATAAGTAAACTGTCCGGTCTTGTTTTGGATTTTACCCTTAATGCGCTTAATATTCTAAAGAAGTAATAATTAGGGCTTAAGCATAAAAATTTGAATATAAAGGGGTTTAGATCCCTTTTTGTTAACAAATGGAAATAATATCCGTTGGAATATAGTTTGTAACCGAATATCTCTGATAAATATTGTAAAGATTTTTTAGAATAAAAACAAATATGTTGTCCATGCTCTCTTCCTAAGTATCGCCAGGATTGAATTTTTTCTGAAGAAATTTTTCTGGGCAGCAATTCTGTGGAAAATAGAATATTCTCCGTTTTTTTAAATATGCTTTCAATTTGTTCTAATGGCTTTTCGAAGTGCTCAAAAGCTTCGAAACATGTTGCCAAGGCATATTTTTTATTTTCTAATTTATCTTCAAACCCCTTCGCAAAAATGTTTTGGCAATAAGGGTCATTCCAGTAAAAGTCAAAACCAATATCTCTCATTATTCTTGTGAAAATTCCATACCCCCCTGCGTAATCTAAAAAGACGTCTTTTTTATTAAATAAAAAATAAATTATATTAGAAGTTATTTTTGAACATAAAATATTTCTTGTAAAGATTCCCGTATCAGATGTGTTAATGGGATCGTTGTAGGCTTCTTTTAGCCAATACGGTTCTTCTGTTTGAATAAAGCCACAATTTTTACATAAAAAATATGAAACATCATATTTTTTCATGATTGTTGTTTTTAAGAAGAACTCGGCGTTTTTTTTACAAATTTTACAGTTCATATTATTAATAACGCTTAAAGATTCTTTTAATTTTTTGATATAAATTAGGGTTGAAATGTGTTTTGTAAGTATAATTGTCAGCTGTGGCATCAACTTCTTTTTTTAATGGATGTCTTAATGGAAAGATTATCTCTTGAGTGGATAAATTAGCCGCAGGATCACGTTTGTTTTTTGTATGAGCGCTTTTTGATCCAAAGCCTATATTAGCCACAAGATTCTTTTCTGGAATAATACTTAATCCATGATTCTTCCAGCAGGCATAAGTCCATTGATAGTCCCAGGTATTAATTTTTTCTGAAAAGACTTCTTGAAACCTTTTTTCCCAATAATCTGCCTCATCCTTTTTAATGCCCCATAATGGCCAATTGTTTTTTAATGTTTCAGGCCATGTTTTCATTTCGATATCATAATATTTCCATGCCCTTTTCCAAGTGGCCCATCCCCAGACGTGATTATATCGAGAAAAATAGTAACTATCTGTTTTTTTTATTTGTCCAATTTGGAAATTTGTTCCTCCTATATGCATAATGTTTTTGTCGTTTTTATAGTAATGGAGAAGTTCTTGACAAAAATTAAAGAAGCTTTTATTTGGGAGGCAGTCATCTTCTAATATAATGCCCTCTTCTACATTCTCAAAGAACCAATTAATCGCATTGCTCACGGCTAATTTACACCCTAGATGAGTATCTCTAAATAGCGTTTTAACTTCGCAGTGCCAAGGTATTTCTAAAATTATTTTTTTTACATTCGCGATGCTTATTGAATCTTGTTTGTGATTATCCCTAGGGCCGTCACAGGCAATAAAAAGTTTTTCAGGTTTTATTTGAGCAATTTCATGGAACACCCTAGCCGTTGTGCTTGGTCTATTAAATGTTAAAAATAAAATAGGTATTTTTAGTGGCATATTTTTTGTATTTTAAAAAGAAATCATTTAAATAATCTTAAGACATTGAAAGCTTTTATCATTAAAATTCCTTGGGAATATGTTTTTTTAAAAAATATTATAAGAAATGTTGCAGAAAAACATGAAAATAACGTTGCGATGGCCGCTCCTTTTATTCCATATAATGGAATCAGGATAAAGTTTAGAATTATATTGATTAGCATTGATGCAGATGTTGTTATAAGGGAAATCTTAGTAAAATTTTCTGCAAGAAGATAACGGCTTGACGCCACGCCTAAAAACACAAAAATAGCCGACCATATATGAATTTTTAACACACTTGTAGCCCCTATATATTCTGTTCCAAAAAGTAAAGAAATAATATTTTTAGAGAAAAAGGAGATTGGAATTGCTATTGATAGAGCTAATAAAATCATAAGAGAATATAATTGTCTTAACCTATGATTATACATAATAAAATCATGTTCTTTAAATTTAATTATAGCAGGGAACAAAGAACTACAAATGAGTACAGGAATAAAATACCAAGCTTCAGAAATTCTTACAGCGATGCTATATATTCCTACTTGAGTAACATCGAGCATGTTTTTTATCATGATTTGATCGATTCTCATATAAATGGATATTGTCATTCCAGATAAAATTAATGGCCAAGAATCATGAAGTAATGATATCGCAACGTTTCTTTTATGCTTCCACGCATGAAATTTTTTGTTTTGTTTTAAATAATTATACGATAATCCTAATGCCAATATTATTCCGTCTAATAAAATCGCGAAAGCGAACCATATCAAAGGAGCTTTTATAAGAATAAGGGCTATCTGTAATAAGAAAAAGATTACAAGCGCAAAAAGATAAGCTTTCGCGGAATGTTGAGAGGTTACTTTTGAATAGAAAAAAGATTCAATTATTAAAAAAGGCTTAAAAATTAATCCTAATGCAATAATGATAATAATAGAAATGATGGCAAAGTTTTCTTGCCGCCATATGTTTATTAATATAATAAGCAGGATGGAAAAAATGCCTGAAAACAATCTTAATAAGAATGCTGTTCCTAGTAGTTCATTCTCATGAGAGGGATTTTTTACTAATTCACGGGGTAGGATATCATCAAGCCCTAAAGACGTGATATTTAAAAACAGTAAAACAAAGCTAATTGCATAATTAAGAATCCCAAATTGTTTCGGGCCAAGATATCGAGCTAAAAGAATACCTATTATTAAAGTAGCAACACATCGAAGGATTCTTTCTCCTAATAACCACGATGTATTATAAAAATATTTTTTAAATTCTTCAGGGTGAAAAGGGAATTGCATTATGTCTTCCTTTTTATTTTAAATATGATCCGGAACGACAGACGCAGTATTTCGTGCCTTAGCATGTTTATTATGGTAAAGAGAATAATTAGAATCGGTCTAAAAATAAAATTTGATCGGGTAATACTGCCTTGAACCCAATAATATCCTCTAAGGATTTTTAGGATTTCTTTCATCGAGATTTGGGGTGATATTTCAACCTTTTTCTTCTCTTCAATGTCCGCACCATGCAAGAATCTGCCATACACATCAGCTTCATTTTTTGAGGGATAATTACAAAACAGATGAAAAACATGCGCGATATGATCACTCGGGGTATATTCTTTGTATAAAAGCGGCAATGTTAATAAAAGATTTCTTGTAAAATGTAAAACACTTTCAATTTGGGCCTCTATAGGCCAATCTTTATCTATATCAGAACATGATAATATAGGATAAAATTTACCGTTATCTTTTTTATAGTTTATTGTTCGCCCTTGGCGTGTCGAACAGAAAATTTCAAGTAATTCATATTGAATCAAATTTATTTTAAATAGATAATTCTTAGGAGAGAACATATACGCATGTCCCGTATCATTTTTATAAGCTGAAAATAACCCATTTAGCCCCAGATAAAATCCTTTGACTCCTTCCTTGGGCCTGCAATTATTTTTATCTAATAACCGGCTTAAGGCATATTGAGAGAGAGCCAGCCATCCTAAATCTACGACAGCGTAAGGAATTTGATCAGCAAATCCTTCCTGTTTAAGATATCCGATAGTATTTTCGTTTAATTGATCGCTTTTTTTAAGAATGATTTCTTTGACTTTTGGTTCGTGAAAGAATTTTAGGAAAGAAGTTTTTTTAGAAAATGGCATTCTATGATGAATATTTTTAACGCCGTATTTTAATAATTCATCTGACACCTCTTCTTCTTTTATGGATAATCTGTTTAAAACAATCTCAGGAGTCAGATCACTAAAAATATTCCATGTAAACCATTTGGCGTCCATGGTGTCAACATCAATAATGCTTGGATAAAATATGGATTGTCGCGAAATATTAAAATAACGAAGGTCAACGTCTAATTCCCATGCTTCTTTGAAAAGTTCAGCGATTTTATAGAGAATATGTCCATCTCTTGACATAAAATACAGTCTTTTAATTTTATGTTTTTCAGCATTTTTCAAAATCCACCAAACAAAAGAAGTGTATAGCGGCCCGATAACATCCGCGCCTGTTTCCCAAATTGTTTTTTTTATTTTGTCATCTTCTTTATAAAGAAGTCGTGTGGCTTTTGCTGTTCCCGCCATAATAGAGCGTAATAAACTATCTTTATCTCCTTGGGATAAGAGAAATTTTTCATATCGATTAAGTTGTAAATCGCTTTTATTGAAAATTGGCATATATTTTTATTCCCATTTTAGATGGAATTAGGCAATCGCTTAGAAGATTATCACCATAATGAATTAGTTCGCAGGATTTAATATTTTCCTTTTTAAAGACATATTTAAAAAGTCCCCCTGTTGTTTTTCTAAGGCCCACTTCACCAGAAACGTAAATATCTTTTTGGGAAATATTAAGGCCTGTTTTTTCAGTTAAAAATGTCGTAAGTATTTCAGAAGAAAGATACATGTCGCTAATGAAGATAACACGTTCTTTTTTTATTTGGAGATTCTTAATTTTCTCGCAAATAAAATTTATTGGTCGTAAGAGAGATTTTTCGGTTATTATTTCTTCTTGTTTCAATAGATCGGTTATTTCTTGTGATTTTATATATTGAAAAAGTTCGTTATAAATAGCGCCTAAGGAGATGTCTTCTTTAAAAGCTTTTAGTCGTGCTTTTAATTCTGCTTTAAAACGAAGAAATGAAAAATTCCTTAGGATGTTTTTATGCGCAGAAAATCTTTGGTCAAAGGATAATTTTTTTTGCATTAGAAGAAAAACAGCTCTCGGATTGGCGACACAACGCGTTAAAACAGTGTCAAAAATATCAAAAGAATAGATCATAAGTTTTTATTATAAGAAGAAAAGGTTTTTTTCATTATAAGAATTATAAATAAAACAATCAAAGGGTAAAAATGCAGAGAAACCCGAGAAATGTTGCAAAAAACTTTTTCAAAGTACGCATTAGTTGCAGAGAAAACAAATATTGTTGTCAGGAAATAGAACGCTATTGTTGTTAATAGTAACGAAGTGGTCTTATCTTTTTTTCTAATAATAAAGATTATTAAGCATAAAGAGAAAAGCCACCAAAAAAGTGGATGCCAATTTGTAAAAAAAAGAAGTTCTTTTATCGTGTCTTTTATCGTTTCTAAAAAACGAAATAATGTTTGATGGTCAATGAAGACAATCGCTTTTTCGTTAAAAGGGGTTTTTGATAAGATTTTGAATATCCCAAAAGGGAGAAAAAAAGATAAGCTCGTCATGATAAAGCATGTCGCCAGAGATAGCGTCTCTTTCCAAGTCCGATCTTTTCTTTCTTGTAAAATTATTCCTAAGATAAAAAGATGAATAAAAAAATACGCTTGTCCTTCCAGCTTTGTGAAAAGCCCCATGCCCGACATTAAGGCGGCAACAATTAATAGTGAAAGATTTTCTTTCTCTTCCCATAATAAAAGGAAGAAAATAGTTAGTGAATTATAGGCCATCATAAAAACATCCCTATAAGATATGGTGGCGAGAATAAATAAATAGTTCGAAGATAACAGTAAGATGATCCCTAAGATGCCGCCATAGCGATTAGAATAAAAGGATAATATATTATAAAATACAGATATGAAAGAAAAGAACGCGAGAGAAAAAATGATATGCATGCCGCCATCTTCCCAAAA
>JAKQLT010000002.1 GCA_029567025.1 Candidatus Omnitrophota bacterium
AAGGCCTATGAGTTATTGGCGGACACATCCTTTTTTGGCCCAACGGATTGCTAATGTTCGTAAAGAGATTTCAGGACAGCTCGAGTTTAGGGATTATCTTAATTTAACACAGCCGCAAGGTTTTTAGGTATTCTTTATGAAAAAAAAGCCGATAATTTTTTTATTATTTATTATTTTTCTCGTTTTCTTTTCGGATAACGCCGTCGGTCATCGGCAGGTATGTTTTCAAAATAAATGTTTTTATGTCGAGATTGTGGAACATCCAGAAGATTTGCAAAAAGGATTGATGTTTCGTGAGCATTTAGATAAGACACAAGGTATGCTTTTTATTTTTTTAAATAGCGATCTTCATGCCTTTTGGATGAAAAATACGCTTATCCCTTTAGATATTATTTGGCTTGATGAATCAAGAAAAATTGTTTCTATCGCGCATCAGGCGCTTCCTTGCCTTAAGGATCCTTGCTTTGTGTATTATCCTCAAAAGTCTGCTAAATATGTTTTAGAAATCAATGGCGGGTTATGTCAAAAATTAAAGATTCGCGTAGGAGATAAGGCTAAATTTCTCTTTGAATAGAGATTTTTAAGATTTATGCTGATGAACGTTTTGTCCGTAGAAATGAAGGGCGTTCTCGTAAAAGGTTTCTGCTAAGGATGGATGCGGATGAATAAGATTTTTTAAATCCGAAACTTTTAATCCATTTTCTATCGCCAAGACGCCTTCCATAATAAGTTCTCCGGCATGAACGCCAACGATTGAGACGCCGAGAATTTTTTCTGAGGAGGCCTCAATGATGAATTTTGTTAATCCGTCGGTTCTTTGAAGCGTCATCGCTCGTCCTGAAGTTGTCCACGGATAGGATTGAATAATGATTTTTTTGTTTTCTTTGATGGCTTGGATTTCTGTTAATCCACAACTGGCAATTTCAGGATCCGTATAAACAATCGACGGGATTATGTGGCAAGAAGTAGTATTTTTTATTTTTTGTCCATTTAAAATATCAGCCACCCCGTATCCTTCCCAAGACGCTTTATGCGCTAAAAAGGGTTTTCCTGTCACATCGCCAATAGCATAAATATGTTTTTCCGTCGTCTGAAAAAGAGTGTTCGTTTTGATAAAACCGTCGGGCGTTATTTCTATTTTTGTGTTTTGTAAATTGAGAACCGTGGCGTCTATTTTTCGTCCAACGCAAATAAGAATTTTCTCAAATAATTCCGTGTGATTTTTGCCTTGATGATCGCTTAAGGTTATTTCTAATCCATTGGAATTTTCTTTAACGTTTAGAATCTGTGTGTTTAATTTTATTGACGTGAATGTCGATTTGAGCTGTTTTTCTAAAATGCGTGTCAGGTCAGGGTCAGTCCCTGGCAATAGTTGAGCGGTCATTTCAATAAGACTTACGGCGCTTCCAAGGTGGCTATAAATAGTTCCTAATTCTAATCCAATATATCCGCCGCCAACAATAAGAAGATTTTTAGGAATATTCTCTATTTCCAGAGCCGAGGATGAATTGAGGATATTTTTTGAAATAGGCAGATTATCAAGGGTGATGTTTTTGGAACCTGTGGCGATAATCGCGTGATCAAAGGTTAATATCTGTTGCGTTTTATCAGGACCGATGACCTCAATTGTTTTGGCGTTGAGAAATGAGGCCTTGCCGTTTATAAAAAATATTTTTTTCTTATCGGAGAGGAATTTTAATCCATGAGATAATTTTTGGATAATGGTATTTTTCTTTTGTCGCAGTTTTTCGATATCAATAAGAGGATCGTTAAATGTGATACCGAAAGATTGCGCTTCTTGGGCTTGAGAAATTATTTGTGCCGCGTGTAAAAGGGTTTTAGACGCAATACATCCTTGGTGCAGGCAAACGCCTCCAAGCATTCCGGTATTATCAATCAATGCTATGTCATGGCCAAGATCGGCTAAACGAAAAGCCGCGGTATACCCTCCCGGACCGGCGCCGATGACAATAATTTGTTTATGAATAGATTTATCGCTCATAAGTAGTTGAGTTTATCATATATTTCGCCCAAAGGTATTTCAAATAAAAAAATATAAAAATTATAAAAATATTAGTATAATAAAATTCAACGACAAGCGAGGAACTTATGAAAAAGATTATCGTTTTTTTTATTTTTCTTTTGACAGCGGCATCTTACGGTTTTTGTAATGAATCTTTGTCGAAAGAGCTTTATGTTTATAATTGGAAAGATTATTTCGCGCCGGACACGATTAAAAATTTTGAAGAACGTTTCGGCGTTAAGGTTCATTTAGAAACTTTTGATTCGGAAGAAGAACTTATCGCTACGTTGGAATCTTATCCCGAGAAATATGATGTGGTTATTGGCTCTGGAAATGTAACACGAGGTTTTATTAAAAAAAGACTTTTATTGGCGATTAATAAAAAAAATATTCCAAATTTATCTTTGATGGACCCGAAATTTTTGGGATTAGATCATGATGAGAAAAATGAATATTCCATTCCTTATTTATGGGGAACAACCGGCATCGTGGTCAATCGAAAATTTATTTCAGAGGATAATAGTTGGGAGATTTTGTGGAATCCCAAATATCAGGGAAAAATCGCGATGTTAAGCGGCATGGATGAAGTTTTCGGAGCTGTTTTAAAATCTTTGGGGTTTTCATGTAATACTTTGAATTTTGCGGAGCTGAAAAAAGCCAAAGGAAAAATGCTTGCGCAGAAAAATCTTTTAGCCGGATATTTTGAGACGATCGCTTTAAGAGATAAGATGATTAAAGAAGAGCTTTGGGCCGCGCATATTTATAGCGGCGAAGGATTATTCGCGATGAATGAGAATAAAAATTTGGAATATTTTATCCCGAAAGAAGGCGCGGTTATTTGGGTAGATTCTTTAATGATTCCTCGGGACGCGCCACATCCGCATACGGCGGAAGTTTTTATTAATTATATTTTAGAGCCGCAGGTCAGCGCTGATATCGCGAATTATTTGTGGTACGCAAATTGTAATATCGCCGCGCGCGCTTTAATGCAAAAAGAAATTTTAGAAAGCCCAGCGTTATATCCTTCGGAAGATATTCTAAAACAATGTGAATTTTTGGAATCTTCAAAGATAGAAGATCAATTTCCCGGCGTGAGGATGTTCTGGAAAGAAGCGATATCTGTGTTACAGCTTAATGAGAATAATAGAAATGAGGGGATGAAATGATATGAAAAATACGCCACGCATATCGTTAACGACAAAAATTGTTTTATCTTTTATGTTTGTCGCGTTTATTCCTTTTTTGAGTGTTTCTGTTTGGAGTTATTTTCACATTCAAGCACACACAAAAAGAATTATCGCTGGTCATTATAAGAAATTGATTAGCCAAACAGGCAATGAAATAGAAAAGACTATATTTTCCGCGTATTCTAATATTAAGACATTGGCGCAAAATCCTGTCCTTACATCAACGGATTCTTCGAAGCAGGACAAATTAATCCAAATGCGGACAACCCAGATTTTTCATAAGGTTTTTGATGATATTTCTTTAATTAATTTGCAAGGCGCTGTTATGGCTTCGACGGGATATAATTATGATGGACAGTGGCAATATAAGGATTGGTTTAAGCGCGCTAAAAATGGCGAGACCTCGGTTTCGTTACCGCATATTGTTTTATCGCCCTTTAAAATGGTCATGATAGTGACAGCGCCTGTAAGGAGTGTTGAAGGGCATATAAAATATGTGATTGCTGGTCAGATGAATATGAAAGAGGTATGGGAAATTACCGATCGCGTTAAGATCGGAGAAACGGGATTTGTTTTTTTGACAGATAAGCATGGAAATTTTATCGCGCATCCGAATAAGGAAAAAATTCTTTCTAAGGATTATCCACAGGTATTATTGGAAAAGCTTTTATCTTCTCGTGAGGGAATAATTAATTTTAAAAAAGGGGAAAAGAAAAAAACATGTTTTTTCTTAACATTACAAGGTTATAAAGATTATCCTGGTCAGCAATGGAAAATAGGGATTATTCAGGATTATTCTGAATATTACGCGGTTATTGAAGATATTAAACAAGTGATTATGCGTA